>QGUU01000073.1 GCA_003242525.1 Pseudomonadota bacterium
CGGCAGCTTTGGCGCGTTGCGCGTGTCGATCGGTCCTTCGACGGGCGAAGCAGAGATCGAACTGTTCAGCAAGGCGCTTGGCGTTATCGCGGCGCGCCGCGCGGGCAGCGATAAAGCGGCGTAAAGCCGCACGGCGCGGCTTTCTGGCCGTCGCCGGGAAAGAAAAGCCAGGTTTTTTTCCTGGCAGAGCGGTGCGGTTCGCATTGGATGGATGAATTTCCAGTGCGGAAGCACTATATCGAACTTACTCCTCCGCTTTGCGGTGGTGCCATAGTTCAAAAACGGCCGGACCTTGAACCCGGCATGGATGGAGAACGCCGATGCCTGCTGTGCAGGAGACGATCGATCAGGTCCGAGAGATCGACGTCGATCAATACAAGTACGGATTCGAGACTATCATTGAGACCGAAAAGGCGCCCAAGGGCCTTTCGGAAGACATCATCCGTTTCATTTCGGAAAAGAAGGGTGAGCCCGAGTGGATGCTCGAATGGCGCCTGCAGGCATACCGCCGGTGGCTGACCATGGAAGAGCCGACCTGGGCCCGTGTGGAATATCCCAAGATCGACTTCCAGGATATTCATTACTATGCGGCGCCGAAAAACATGACCGGCCCGAAGTCGCTCGACGAAGTCGACCCCGAATTGCTCCGGACCTACGAGAAGCTGGGGATTCCGCTGCAGGAGCAGGAGATTCTTGCCGGTGTGAGGAAGGGCGCCCCTGGTGACGGCGCCGATGGCGATGCAGACAACGACAATGTCTACAAGTCCGGCCGCGTCGCAGTCGATGCCGTGTTCGATTCCGTTTCGGTTGTCACCACCTTCAAGAAGGAACTTGCCAAGGCGGGCGTGATTTTCTGCTCTATTTCGGAAGCGATCCGGGAGCACCCCGAACTGGTAAAGAAATATCTTGGGTCGGTGGTGCCGATCACGGACAATTTCTACGCCACGCTCAATTCTGCCGTGTTCACGGACGGCTCCTTCGTCTTCGTGCCGAAGGGCGTGCGTTGCCCGATGGAGCTTTCCACCTACTTCCGCATCAACGAAAGGAACACGGGCCAGTTCGAGCGCACCCTCATCATCGCAGAGGAGGGGGCTTACGTGTCCTACCTGGAAGGCTGCACCGCGCCGCAGCGTGACGAAAACCAGTTGCACGCGGCAGTGGTCGAGCTGATCGCGCTGGATGACGCCGAGATCAAGTACTCGACCGTCCAGAACTGGTATCCGGGCGATTCCCAGGGGAAGGGTGGCGTCTATAACTTCGTCACCAAGCGCGGCGATTGCCGTGGCGATCGCTCCAAGATTTCGTGGACCCAGGTCGAGACCGGTTCGGCCATCACCTGGAAATATCCGTCCTGCATCTTGCGGGGCGACGACTCCCGCGGCGAGTTCTACTCGATTGCGGTGTCCAACGGATACCAGCAGGTCGACTCCGGCACCAAGATGATCCATCTCGGCAAGAACACGTCGAGCCGGATCATTTCCAAGGGTATCGCGGCGGGGTTCAGCCAGAACACCTATCGCGGCCAGGTTTCGGCGCACCGCAAGGCGACGAATGCCCGAAACTTCACCAACTGCGACTCGCTTCTGATAGGCGACCAGTGCGGCGCGCATACCGTGCCTTACATGGAGGCCAAGAACGCCACCGCCCAGTTCGAGCACGAGGCGACGACGTCGAAGATTTCCGAAGACCAGAAGTTCTACGTCATGCAGCGTGGCATTCCGGAAGAGGAGGCCATCGCGCTCATAGTCAACGGCTTCGTCAAGGACGTCATCCAGGAGCTGCCGATGGAGTTTGCCGTCGAGGCACAGAAGCTGATCGGCATCTCGCTCGAAGGCTCCGTCGGCTGATCCACGCGAATTCTCAGGAAAGAAAAAATGCTTGAAATCAAGAACCTGCACGCCCGCATTGCCGAGGATGGCACCGAGATCATCCGCGGCCTGAACCTGACGGTGAACGCCGGCGAGGTTGCGGCCATAATGGGCCCCAACGGGTCGGGCAAATCGACGCTCTCCTACATCCTCGCCGGTCGCGAGGACTATGAGGTGACCGAAGGGGACATCCTGTTCAACGGCGAATCCATCCTGGAGATGGACCCGGCCGAGCGCGCGTCAAGCGGCATCTTCCTCGCCTTCCAGTACCCGATGGAGATACCGGGCGTTGCCACCATGGAGTTCCTCAAGGTGGCGATGAATGCCCAGCGCAAGGCGCGTGGCGAGGAGCCGCTCACGGTGCCGGAATTCCTGAAGCGCGTGAAGGACGTGTCCGCCACGCTGCAGATGGACATGAACATGCTCAAGCGGCCGCTCAATGTGGGCTTCTCCGGCGGTGAGAAGAAGCGCGCGGAAATCCTGCAGATGAAATTGCTGCAACCCAAGCTGTGCGTGATGGACGAAACGGACTCCGGGCTCGACATCGACGCGCTGAAGATCGTTGCTGACGGCGTCAATGCGCTGCGTTCGCCCGATCGCGCCATCGTCGTCATCACCCACTACCAGCGGCTTCTGGAACACATCGTGCCGGATACGGTTCACGTTCTCTACAGGGGCCAGATCATCAAGTCCGGCGACAAGGATTTGGCTGCGGACCTGGAGACCAACGGTTATGCCGGCGTGATCGGCGAGGCGGCGTGAAACCATGGATGTTCGGACGCAAACACAGAATACGCCGGCGGAACTTGCGCTGATCGGAGCCTTTGACGAGCGGCTGTCGGAGCTGCCGGGCGACGGCAACGTGATGCTCAAACGCGATGCGGCCATCGAGGCGATCAAGGCCGGCCTGCCGACCCGGCGGGTCGAGGCCTGGCATTACACGGACCTTCGCCGTTTGTTGGCGAAGGTGCCGGCCTATGACGACAATGTCAGGGCCGAACCCCTGAAGCCGTTGCTCGAAGGTGCTTCCGTGCTGGCGGTGCTTAATGGCGTTGCCGGCAAGACACCCGCGCTGGAAGGCGTTTCGTTGCAGCCCATAGCGGAGAAGCTGATCGACGGCAGCTATGCGCCGGCGCTGGAGCCGCAGGGGAATGACGATGCCATTGGCGCGCTGAATGCGGCGCTGGTGAGCGATGGCTGGTTCCTCGATATTCCAGATGGTGTGTCCCCCGACAGGCCGATCGAACTGCAGAACGTGCAGGCCGGTGGACAGGTGCATACCCGCTTCGCAGTCAAGATTGGAACGGGCGTCACCGCCACGATCATCGAACGACAGGCGGGCAGCGCGGAAGCGCTTGTTTCCTCGGTTGACAATGTCGTGGTGGGCGACGGTGCCGATGTCACCTGGGTGATCCTGCAGGAACAGCCGGAGACGGTGACACATCTCGGCCAGTTCAACGCATGGCTTGGCAAGAATGCCAGGCTCACGCTTTTCGTGATGAACGCTGGCGGGAAGCTGGTGCGCCAGGAGGTAAGGGTCGTCACCAAGGGACAGGGCGCCCATTTTGACCTGCGCGGCGTCAATCTTCTGGCCGGCGACACACATACGGACGTGACGATGGTGCTCGACCATGCCGTGCCGCACACCGGTTCGCGCGAACTGGTGCGCAATGTCGTCACCGGAAAGGCGGCCGGCGTCTTCCAGGGCCGCATTAACGTGCACCAGCCGGCACAGAAAACCGATGCCAAGATGGCCTGCAACACGCTGCTTCTGTCCGACGAGGGCGAATTCTCGACCAAGCCGGAACTGGAGATTTTTGCAGACGATGTGGTTTGCGGCCACGGCGCAACCGTGACCGAGATCGACCACGACCATCTTTTCTACCTGATGGCCCGCGGCATCGACGAGAAGACGGCGCGCGGCTTGCTGGTCAAGGCGTTCGTGGCCGAGGTGATTGAGGGGCTGGAGCAGGAGCCGCTGATCGAAGCGCTTGAAGAGAAGCTCGATCACTGGTTCGCGACCCACGGGTGAGGGCTCGACCGGCGCTCCGGCCGAGTCATGTTCTGGCTCGGCTCGGAACGGCCCTCATCATGGTGGAGGAAGTGAAAGCCCGGCCGCTGCTGCATTTGAAAGGCAGACGATGGACCAGAAGATCGTAACCGCGCCCTACGACGTCGAGGCAATTCGTCGCGATTTTCCAATCCTGTCGCGCGAAATCTACGGCAAGCCGCTGGTCTATCTGGACAATGGCGCGTCGGCGCAGAAGCCGCAGGCAGTGCTGGATGCCGTAGCGCACGCCTATAGCCAGGAATATGCGAATGTCCATCGCGGCCTCCACTTCCTCTCCAATGCGGCTACAGATGCTTATGAAAAGGCACGCGAATCCGTCCGTCGCTTCCTGAATGCGCCGAGCATGGAGAATATCGTGTTCACCTCCAACACCACCTCGGCGATCAACACGGTGGCGTATGGCTGGGGCATGCCCAATATAGGTGAGGGCGACGAGATCGTCCTTTCCATCATGGAACACCATTCCAATATCGTACCCTGGCATTTCATCCGTGAGCGGCAGGGTGCAAGGCTGGTCTGGGCACCTGTCGATGATGCAGGCGTCTTCCATCTCGAAGATTTCGAGAAATGCCTAAGCGACCGCACGAAGCTGGTCGCCATTACGCATATGTCCAACGTGCTGGGGACGGTGACTCCGATCAAGGAGATCGTCCGCATCGCGCACGCACGCGGCATCCCGGTTCTGGTGGACGGTAGCCAGAGCGCCGTGCACATGCCGGTCGATGTGCAGGACCTCGACTGCGATTGGTTCGTCTTTACCGGACACAAGGTTTACGGGCCTTCGGGCATTGGCGTGCTCTACGGCAAGAAGGAGCGGCTTCAGTCCATGCGTCCGTTCATGGGTGGTGGTGAGATGATCGAGGAGGTGAGCGAGGACATCGTCACCTACAATGACCCGCCGCATCGGTTCGAGGCAGGCACCCCGCCGATCGTGCAGGCTATCGGACTGGGTGCGGCGCTCGACTATATGGAAAGCATCGGCCGGGAGCGGATCGCCGCGCATGAGGCCGACCTCAGGGATTACGCCCATGAAAGGCTAGGCGCCATCAACTCGCTGCGGATTTTCGGGGACGCGCCCGGCAAGGGCGCCATCGTGTCGTTTGAACTGCAAGGCATTCACGCGCATGATGTGTCGATGGTGATCGACCGGCAGGGCGTCGCGGTGCGTGCCGGCACGCATTGCGCCCAGCCGCTGTTGAAACGCTTCGGCGTCACCTCTACCTGCAGGGCATCCTTTGCCATGTACAATAGCCGGGCCGAGGTGGACGCCCTGGCGGAAGCGCTGGAAAAGGCGCGCAAATTCTTCGGATGACGACGATGATGGAAGACGCAACTGTGGAGCAAGGCGCCGAGGCGCCGGAAAAGCCGGCCAACGGTCCCGGGACTACGTCCGCCATTCCCGCCGATGAGTTGGCGCGCCTGACCGACGACATAGTTTCGGCGCTGAAAACGGTCTACGATCCGGAAATCCCCGCCGACATCTACGAACTGGGTCTCATCTACAAGATCGACATCGAGGACGACCGCACCGTCAAGATCGACATGACGCTGACCGCGCCCGGCTGTCCGGTCGCGGGTGAAATGCCTGGCTGGGTCGAAAATGCCGTGGGCGCGGTGGAAGGCGTTTCCGGAGTGGAGGTCAACATGGTGTTCGACCCGCCCTGGACACCGGATCGCATGTCGGAAGAGGCGCAGATCGCGGTGGGGTGGTACTGAGGCCGGAACTTGCGACGTGCCAGAAACTTCCCCATCTTAAGCGGGGAATCATCCGCCAGGGCTTGAGCCCGCATCGAACGGAGTTAGGACCATGGGACGCTTCGCCGTCATCACCATGACCGATAGGGCCGCCGAGCGCGTGCGCGAGATCGTGGCCAGCCGCGAAAATGCGCATGGCATACGCTTGGGCGTGAAAAAGGGCGGTTGCGCGGGGATGGAATACACCATCGATCTTGTGACCGAACCGAACCCCAAGGACGATCACGTCGAAAGAGACGGCGCGCATGTCTACATTGCGCCGGAGGCTGCGCTTTTCCTGCTTGGCACCGAGATGGATTTCGAGGCCACGACGCTGAGGACGGGCTTCACCTTCCGCAATCCCAACCAGAGCTCGGCGTGCGGCTGCGGTGAGTCGGTGGAGCTGAAGCCTGCCGACCTCAAGGCGCTTGCAGAAGCCCGCGCCGCCGGCGCGGCGTGACTTCGCGATCCGCTCTCAGATCTTGTGAGCTGAGACCTTCCTGAGGGTGCGTGCCGGCGCCTCGGGCTCCGTTGTCGCCATCCTAATCCACCCACATGCCGGTCCTTTTATGCCAATCGGCAATGGATTCCGCGGGATAGATGTCAAACGCCCTGTCCTGCGGGGCGATGTCGGGCTCGACCCAACCGGACCTGTACTTCAGCATAAGATGGGTGTGCTCCAGCGGAACAGGCAGGTCGCTGTCTATGGCGATGCGAAGGGGTGAATCAGCTCCGGCTGTCAATGACCGTGGAAACGGGACCCCGCCTTTTCGTGTAAAAGGGACCCCGGTTAGAGCTTGTGAAGGGCACGCCGGTTAGCGCCCGATCAGGCGAAGCTGGTCGGGGTTGCACAGCCTGATCGGGCGCGGCTGATTGGCTTTTCGGCTTTAGCTTTGAGAGCGGCTTTTGAAGCGCCAGGATTCGTTTCCGGTCTCGACGATTTCGCAGTGATGCGTGAGCCTGTCCAGCAGTGCGGTCGTCATCTTGGCGTCGCCGAAGACGCTGGGCCATTCACCGAAGGCCAGATTGGTGGTGATGATGACGCTGGTACGCTCGTAGAGCTTCGAGACGAGGTGGAAGAGCAGTTGCCCGCCGGCCTGGGCGAAGGGCAGGTAGCCGAGTTCGTCGAACACGACGAAGTCGAGCCGGGTCAGATGATCGGCAATGCGGCCCTGCCGCCCGGCGCGGGTCTCGGTCTCCAGCCGGTTGACCAGATCGACGACGTTGAAGAAGCGTCCGCGAGCACCGTTGCGGATCAGCGCCCGGGCAATGGCGATGGCCAGATGGGATTTGCCGGTGCCGGTGCCGCCGACCAGGACGACATTGCGCTGATCGGCAACGAAGGTGCCGCCAGCAAGATCGCGGATCAAGGGTTCATTGACCGGAGTGCCGGTGAAGTCGAAGTCTTCGATGTCTTTCGCCAGTGGCAGCTTGGCGATCGTGAGCTGGTATTTGATGGAACGGGCCTGCTTCTCGGCAATCTCGGCCGATAGCAGATCGCCGACGATCTTTGGCGGCTCGTGCTGACGCTTGATGGCGACGCCCATGATCTCATCATAGGCCGACCGCATCCCGTAGAGCTTCAGCGCTCCCATCAAGTCCAGAACCTCGGTGCGTTGCATGATTGCTTGTCCTCCTGAGACTGTCATAGCGGGCGCAGTCGGCGATCGGCTCTTGAGCCAGCTTCAGCGCCTGGGGAATGGAAAGGATCTCGCCTGGAGCCGGATCGCGGCTGCGGGCCAGGATGTTGAGGATCATGTCCGCCGACGAAACGCACTGATCGAGCGCCTCCTGGCAGGCGGCCTCGACGGCGCTTATCCCGTCGGTCAGCACGCAGGTGAGGATCTTCACCATCTGCCGGTCGCCATCGTCTGCTGCCTGGAGCTTGCGGCGTATCTTCTCCATGGCCGACGGCAGGACCCATCCCCGGAACGGCGCGCCGTTGCGCAAGCCGCCCGGCTTGCGCGCCAGCACCGGCACGTAGTGCCAGGGATCGTAGATCACCTTGCCGCGCCCGAACGCACGGGCATGATTGCCGACGACTACACCGTCCTGGCGGATGACGATCCGGTCGGCATAGGCATGGACCTCGACCGGCCGGCCCACGGTACTCGAAAGCACGGAGTATTTGTTGTTATCGAAGCGCACGGTGCAAGTCTTCGACACCGAGGCGGGGACGCTATGGAAGCCGTCGAAGCGCCCGGCATAGGGAATGAGGCTGGAGCGTTCTTCCTCGAACACGTCCCAGATCGTGCGCTCGCCCTGCTCGGGGTGTCGGCGCGCCTTTGCCCAGGAGACGCATTTGTCGGCCAGCCAGCCGTTCATATCCTCCAGCGATTTGAAGCGCAGCCTCGGCGTGAAGAAGCGCTCGCGCACCAGCCCAACCTGGTTCTCGACCTGACCCTTCTCCCAGCCTGCCGCTGGCGTGCAGGCCTCCGGCTCGACGAGGTAATGGCCACACATCTGCAGGAAGCGACGGTTGTAGCGGCGATCCCTGCCGATGAAGATCGCGTCCACCGCCGTCTTCATGTTGTCGTAGATCCCGCGCGTGCACGTGCCGCGGAAGAAGGCGAATGCCCGGTCGTGCGCGTCGAACACCATCTCCTGACTCTCGCGCGGATAGGCTCGAACAAAGAACATGCGACTATGACAAAGCCGCATGTGCGCCACCTTCACCGTCGTGGTCACACCGTCGAGAACAACAATCTCGTGGCTCCAGTCGAACTGGTAGGCTTCGCCCGGCGCAAAGCTCAGCGGGATGTAGGCATCGGCAGCAGCGCTGCCGCGTTCCCGTTCCCACGCCTGCGCGTGCCGCCACACCGAACTGTAGCTGCCCTCGTAGCCGAGGTCGCGAAGCTCCTCGAAGATACGGATCAGTGTCAGTCGTTCCCGCCGGGGCTTGGCCACGTTCGTCGTCAGCATCCGGTCAAGCTCTTCGCGCCATGCCCCCATCCGCGGATAGGGCTGATGCTTGCGCTCGTAGCGGAACTCGGTCTCGTCCGAGCGCAGCACCTTGCGCACCACTTTCCGTGAAACCTTCAACTCGCGGCAAATCGCCTTGATCGACTTGCCCTGAACCCGCGAAAGCCGGCGTATCTTTGCAATCGTCTCCACAATCAACATCCAAAACACAAATGCCTCCGATAAAACCGGAGGCATTTTGATGACCCCACGTTAAGGGGTCCCGTTTGGACGAAAATCACCCCTTAAACAGGGTCCTCATTCCATGAAAAATCACAGGCCAGAGCTGAGCGCGAGAAGCGGGCCTATCCCCGCGGGTGCGGGGGAGCCATAGCGCCGGTATTGATAACGAGGAGCGCCGAGGGCCTATC
>QGUU01000537.1 GCA_003242525.1 Pseudomonadota bacterium
CCCCTGGAAGGATTCGAGTTCAACGGGCTGGCCTCGGTCTGGGGCGGGGGCTCCATCCGCAAGCTCGAGCGCATCGTCGAACGGCTCGTCGCGGCACGGGAACGCGCGAGGCCAGTGCAATGATGACTTCGATCACAACGACCGGCGGTCCTCAGCCCTCGAAGGAAATGAGGGTGTCCGCCTTTTAGCCGCCCCAGCAGGGAGGAAGATCATGAATGTCGATGCCGACATCACCGAACACCAGCCCAGGCGCAGCGACGCCCTGGTCCGTCGCATCGCGGTTCACGAGGCAAGCCACGCGGTCGCCCGGCTCGTGTTCGACCTCGACACTGTCACCGGGATTTCGATCGACGCGCCGCACGGCGGGTATGTCGAGGCACGCACGGGCATCTACCACGAAAACACGCTCGAGTTCCTGTCGGCGCACCTTGCCCTGATGCTGGCGGGTCGCGCCAGCGAGCAGGAGTTCCTGGACAGCGTCGGCGCCAACAACAATGGCGAGACCCTGGGCAGCGACCATGAGATCGCGACGAAACTCGCCCATGACATGGAAACCTCGATGGGTTTTGCCGAAGACATGCCGCTGCTCTATCGGCGCTGCGAGGATTGGACCTCCCATCTTGCGACCAATCCGGAACTTGCCGCACGGGTGAACAGGCGTCTTGAGGACGCTTATGCGGTGGCGCGAAAGGTCGTCCGGGCGCAGGCTGCCGCCATCTCCTACCTTCGCAACCAGCTGATGGCGCACGGCACTCTGGAAGGCGCCAGGCTGGAGAGCGTCCTTGCGGAAACCAGCAGGCTCATCACACGATGAAGGTCTGGATCCTATCAGATCTTCACCTGGAGTACGCGGGCCTCAAGGAACCCCTGAAGCCGCCGGACGCCGATGTCTGCGTCATGGCCGGGGACCTCTGCTGGATTATCGATATCGGCGTCCACTGGCTGGCCAGGCACATCGCACCGGCGATGCCTTGCATCTACGTGGCCGGAAATCACGAGTTCTACAAGGGAGCCATCGTCGAAGGAATCGAAGCCGGACGAGCTGCCGCAAGAAGGACTCGCGGCGTGCACTTCCTGGAAAATGATGCCGTCACGATCGGCGGCATGCGATTCCTTGGAGCGACCCTGTGGACCGACTTCGGTCTCTATGGCGCTCCCGAGGCCGCCATGAATCATGCCCGCCGGCTCATGAACGACTATCGCAAGATTGCATGGCGGAAGGACCCCTGGCAGCGGTTCGTGCCGTTCCATCCCTTGAGGCTTCACCAGGAATCGAAAGGATTCCTTTCACGTGAATTGAAGGCGAATCCTTCTCCGACCGTTGTCGTTACGCATCATTCGCCGCATCCTCGCTCGATCCCGGCGCGCTTCAAAGGTGACCCGACGAATCCTGCCTTTGCGTCTGATCTCTCCGGCCTGATTGAAGAGGACAAGCCAAGGCTCTGGATCCACGGCCACATGCATGACAGCTGCGACTATACGGTCGGTACTACGCGGATCATCGCGAATCCATGAGGGTATGGGAATGAGAACCTTGCTTTCGCCAGGGCCTTGGTCGTGGAGGTGGAGGTAAGCTGAACTGCAGGAACGCGGCACCGTTCATATTGCTCGCGTTCAGCGGATCGTCGGGTGACTGCTTTGCGCCCCGGTTCGGACGATTGGGAGAAAATTGCCTTCGCCTGGATGCGGACATAGCCGCACGGCAAACTAGGTAAGTGCTTGGACGTTGTCCCCTGCAATGCACTCGGTTTGACCTGGTCTCCAGCGAAAGGAAACGGAGATGAAGGGAAGCCGGTTCACGGAAAGGCAGATCAACGGCACGCTGAAAGAGCTACGCGCACGTTTCCAAGTCAACCCGAGGAAAGACGCCGGTGTCGATCCGTTCATCGTAGGTGCGTATCGAAGCAACGAGCGCCGGCGCCGAGCTTGGTCGCGATCACTTCAGAAGAGGAGCGCTTCCGCGCGGCTGCGCAGGGTCGCGTCGAGTTCGATCGCTTTGCGTGCGGTCAGGTCGAAGCGCACCGACGTGGTGGTGGCCTCGGCGTGCAACTCGCCCTCGAGGGAGCCAGTCAGGATGTGGCGGTAGGTGACGGACGTGCGCCCGATGCGGGTCACATGCGAGCGGATGGTGACGAGCGTTCCGGCGGCCGTTTCGTGCTTGTACTCGATTTCGTGGCGGACATCGGCCCAACCGAGCGACTTGTCCTTCTCGACGCCGGTCAACCGGCCGAGCAGCTGGAAACTGGCGTCGTCGAACATGGCCATGTAGTAGCGCACGTTCATGTGTCCCATCGCGTCGCACATCCATGGATGCGCGACGCCGACAAAGGTGACCATTCCGTCCTTG
>QGUU01000074.1 GCA_003242525.1 Pseudomonadota bacterium
GCGCTATCCCGCCCATTGCAAAGGAAATCTCGCACGAGCGGTCCGCGTAGCCGCCGCTGACGCTGCGCCTGCGCATCTGCGAAAGTCCCATACCGCCAGCTTCATCAACGTTTTCGGGCCATTTTCACGATCAAGCCCGTTTCGACTGGCTCATAGGGTCGCACCGCTGGATCTTCGATTCTCGCCACCGAATAGGATATGGACTTCATCAAGCAGGCGGCCATGCCCCAACTCCGCCGAACTTCTGTCCGCATTGTAGAGCTGAACTCAATGTCCCGCCTTTCCGAACTCGCCTCGATCGTGGGGCATCAACATGTGGTCAGCGGCGAGGAGTTGTATTCCAGGCCGCAGGACTTCTGGAACAGCACACCCACCGTCGCGCTCGGATTGGTCAAGCCGGGCAATGTCGAGGAAGTTTCGGCAATCCTTGCCCTTTGCGACCGCCACGCACAGCCGGTCGTGATCGAGGGCGGCAGGACCAATCTGGTCCACGCCACTCAGGCAACAGGCGAGACGGTCCTGATGTCGCTGGAACGCATGAACGCCATCCTTTCGCTGGATACGGACGACATGACGGCGGAGGTCGAAGCCGGCGTAATTCTGGAAACCCTCCAGGCAGCGGTACAACAGAAGGGGTTGCGATTCGGGCTCGATCTCGGCGCCCGCGGAAGCGCGACCATTGGCGGCGTGCTGGCAACCAATGCCGGCGGCTTTCAGGCCTTGCGCTACGGGGTGGCGCGCGACCAGGTTCTGGGGCTCGAATGCGTGCTGGCCAATGGCAAGGTGCTAAGTCATCTCGTGCCCTATGTGAAGGACAATACCGGCTACGACCTGAAGCAGCTTTTCATAGGATCCGAGGGGACGCTCGGCGCGATCACCCGCGCCATGCTTCGGCTGCACCCCTCCCCGCAGAGCGTCAATACGGCCTTGCTCGCCTTTGAGAATTTCGGCGCCGTCGTCGGCGCGCTCAACACGATGAAGCGGGCACTGCGGGGCGAGCTTTCCTCCTTCGAGATCATGTGGCGCGAGTTCTACGATTTCAACGTTGGCGCGCTGTGTCCGCATGCACCGCCCCTGCCGACTGGCCACCCATTCTATGTGCTCTGCGAGACCGAGGGGTTCGACTCCGAAGCAGACGAAGCGCAATTTGAGGCCGTCATGGCCGACCTGCTGGAAAACGGAGGTGCCGCCGACATTGTCCTTGCGCAATCATCGCGCCAACGGTCGGACTTCTGGCGCATCCGGGAGGAATTCGGGCCTGAGATGGATCTCTTCAAGGTGATGGTGGACTTCGATGTCTCCCTGCCAATCTCGAAGATGGATACTTTTGTGCAGGAAACGGAGGCGCTTCTTGCCAGGGAAGTTCCCGAAAATCTCGGGCTTCACGTTATCGGCCATCTGGGCGACGGCAATCTGCATATTGCCACGGGACTCCCCACGCCCGAGCGCAAGCTGGACGTACAACGGCTGATTTACGGATTGGTCCGGCGCCACGGGGGCTCGATCTCCGCCGAGCATGGCGTCGGCCTGGCAAAGAAGGACTTCCTCAACCACTCGCGCACGCCCGAGGAAATAGCCACCATGCGCGCGATCAAGGCAGCTCTTGATCCCAGGAACATTCTCAACCCCGGCAAGATATTGTGAAACCGGAATTGCATCCGCAGGGAGGCAGCGCGCGCTCTCCCGCGGAGCCAAGACAGTCCAGGGCCCACGAGGGGCCTGCGCTGCGCTAGCTCTGCTCACAGGACCGAGGTTGTCATGAAGATGGCGAACAGCTCGCGCTGCGAGGAAATACGCATCTTGGCGTAGATGTTCTTGCGGTGGATGCGAACTGTGCCTGCGGTTATGCCGAGTATGTTGGCGATCGATTCGGATGAGTGGCCTTCCAGTACCAGCCCCACGACCTCAAGCTCGCGGGGAGTGAGCGGCGGAATGCCTCTTTTCTCCAGCGCGTCCTGCACCGTTCGTTCCAGCACCGCCTTTTCGTTCCGCTCCGACCCGCCGGCCTTGAGGCGTTCGTCCGTGCGCCAATGTCGCTCGGCAATCCCTCTCAGCAGGGGTTCCACGCAACGCAGCATCCGCAGATCATGCGCATTGAAGGCGCGTTGCCGGGGCGAACGCATCAACGAGGTGACGATAGTCCAGTTCGCATTTCCCGGAATGAAAAAGGCGATCTCATCCACCGGTCCCGTCTGCACGTAATATGAGCGGTAATACTCGCTCTTGTAGAACTGGTCCGGCGCAAGTTCGGCCAGCCGGTAAAGCCCGGAGCGCAGGCCGTTGGCCGTCGCCTTGTAGAACGGGTCCAGCAGATAGGGGCCGACTTCATAGTCTTCCACATGGATTTCGAACTGCCGCTGCTGGAACGTATGATGAAGACAAAGCGGCATGTCCGGACCGTTATAGGCAAACGTCACGGTATAGTCGAAATGCGCCAGCTTGCTCACCGTATCGGCGAAGACCTGCGGAAAATCCGGCTTTCCTGCGCGCGACAGCAGCTCGCTCAGCCCCGCATACCATTCCGGCGAGGACAGCAACCTCGTTCGGCTACCGTCGACACGCCGCTCCTCCGGCAAGGATTTATCCAAAATGGGATATATCATCTATCCTACCCCCAATAGGAAATATCCCTCGATAGTAAGAAGCTTGTAAGTTTCCGTCCATATGAGAAATATGTCGCCCAGACCAATATACGGGAGAACAGGCACCGGGACATATTTCTCAGGTCGAGGCGGGCCGGGCTTCTGAAGGTCGCAGAAACGCCTCGTTTTGATCTGGACGAGGCGTGCGCCTCCACCCAGAGGAGGAGAAAATGATCACTTGTCGCCTCGGCGCGGTTGGCGGCGCTCCCACGGGCGCGCCATGTGCAACGATGCCTGATGAAAACACGCGCCTCTGTCAGGTCGAAGCCTGCCGGAGCCTGCTGCTACGCGCCTTCGAAAACTCCATCGCTATCGCGTGACCGGACGGTCAGCCGACCACCAACGGAGCCTAAGCCGGTGACGGTCATGAATGGGTTCACTGTCAGAACCGCCTTCAGGGGAAAAGCAACAAGGGGAAGTGCCATGCTCAGACAAAGCTCTAAATTCAGCCTGCTTTCGACCGCCCTTCTGACCACCGCGACATCGTTCGCGCTGATGGGAAGCGCTTATGCCTGGTCGCTTGAGGAGGCGGCGGCTCCCTACAAGGGAGTGACGATCCGGACGATCGGCGAGGCGCTGCCGCCGCTGGAGGCAATGAGCAAACTGGCGCCGGAGTTCGAGCAGCGCACCGGCATCAAGGTCGAGATCGAGATGTACGAGCACTCCGAGGCGGTCAGCAAGGTGATGCTCGATCTCAATTCCAAGCGCGGCCGGTATGATTTCATCATCCAGCCGCATCGCGAACTTGGAAAGTTCGTGACCAACGGCCACGTGCAGCCACTTGGGGATTTCCTGCAAAGCGCCGAGCTGCGCGATCCGGAGTTCAAGCCCGACGAGCAGCTTTATCAGCGCCTGTGGAAGGAGATCTCCTGGTACAACGACCAGGTCTACGGTTTCCCCTTCACCGCCCTCAGCATGTATATGTGGTATCGTTCCGACCTGCTTGGCGATGAGAAGGAAAAGGAGGGCTTCAAGGCCAAGTACGGCTACGATCTCGCGCCCGCCAAGAACTGGGACCAGTATCGCGACATCGCCGAATGGTTTACGCGTCCGGACCAGAATCTTTATGGCACCGCTTTGCAGGGCAAACGCCACGAGGCGCTCTGGTATGAGTGGCTGAACTTCCTCTATTCCTTCGGCGGGGACATGCTCGAAGCGAAGTCGGGTTCGGAATGCGGGCCGGTGATAGTGAACAGTCCGCAGGCTATTGCGGCCACGGAATACTACAAGAGCCTCAAGGCCTTTTCGCCGCCCGACACGCTGAACTATTTCTGGGATGACGTCATGGCCTTGATGCAACAAGGCACCGTCGCTCAGCTCATAATGTGGAACGACGCCACCTATGCCGTCGCTGTCGATGAATCGGCTTCAACCGTCGTGGGCAAAATGGGCTTCGACACAGTTCCCGAAGGTGAGGGCGGAACGATTGCCCAGGCGGAAGGGTGGACCTACCTCATTCCCACCTCGTCCAAAAACAAGGAGGCAGCCTATCTCTTCATCCAGTGGATGATGGACTATGACCAGCAGCTTCGCCAACATCTGAATGGCGGGGCGACGGCACGTCCGGACGTCTACGCTTCGGACGAGGTGCAGAAACTGCCCTACTCCAAGGCCTCCATGGCGTCCAACGAGGTCGCCAAGCCCAAGCCGACCTTGCCGCAGTCTTCGGAAATCACCGACATTCTGGTTCGCGAACTCTCGTCCTACCTGGCCGACGAGAAATCCGCCAAGGAGGCCCTCGACCGCTCGGCGGAGGAGATTTCTGCCCTGCTCGGCTCATGCGCGCCAATGAAGTATCCGGTGCAGTGACCCTCTTCCCTCACAGGCAATAAACCCAGTCTGCCCCGCGAGAACGCCATGCGTGTCTCGCGGGGAAGCATGGCAGTATCATGAGCAAGACAGCAGCAAATCCGCACGGGCGCTTCCTGTTGGATCACGGGTCCTCGCTTCCCCTGATCCTGCCGGCAACACTTCTCGTCCTGGTCTTCCTCGTGGGGCCTTTCGGATACATGACCTACACGGCCATGACCGATCTGAGCTTCGCTAATCCGGACCAGAAAGGTGCCTTCATCGGTTTCGACAATTTCCGGCAACTCATGCGAAACGACCCCATCTTCTGGGGTTCCTTCTGGCTTACGGTCCGCTTCGTGCTGGCCGCTGTCTGCATAGAGTTTGTGCTGGGTTTTGCGATTGCACTGCTGATATGGCACTTCATCAAGCGCCAGCGCCTTCTTACGACGCTGCTTCTGGTGCCCATGATGCTTGCGCCCGTGGCTGTCGGCCTCATCTGGCGGCTTCTGCTGCAGGGCGACTTCGGCATGGTCACCTACTACCTTCACAAGCTTGGTCTGCTCTCCAAGGCGTCGGCCATCTTCTCCACGCCTTCGCTGGTGATGCCGGCCATAATCGCAATCGACGTCTGGCAGTGGACCCCATTCGTGACGCTCATCATACTGGCCGGACTGATGAGCCTGCCGAAATCGCCGTTTGAAGCGGCGACCATCGACGGCGCGGGGCCCTGGCGGCAGTTCACAGATATAATGCTTCCCCTGCTGAGGCCGATCATAGCGCTTGTATTGCTGCTGCGCGGGATCGATGCCTTCAAGGAGTTCGACAAGGTCTTCATCATGACCGGCGGAGGGCCCGGCACGGTTTCCGAACTTCTGTCTATCTACGCCTACCGGGTCAACTTCAAGAACTGGAACCTGGGCTACGGGGCCACCGTCGCCTTCATGGTCTACCTTGTCGTCCTCATCCTGTGCTCGGTTTTCTACAAGGCCGTTTACTGGAAGTCCGCCAATATTGGAGGGCGCTGAGATGAACAGATCCTACAAGATTCTGGCGGTCGGGGTTCTCGCCTGCATCCTGGTCATCACGCTGACCCCTTATCTCTGGATGCTGTTGACGTCGTTCAAGGGACGACTGGATATCCTGTCGCCGGATCCGCGCTGGTTCTTCACGCCGACGCTGGACAATTATCCGGCCGTCTTCATCGACAAGGACTATCTGCCCCTCGTCCTGAATTCGCTGATCATCTCGACCGCGTCCACGATCCTTTCGATCTGCATCGGGGCACCCGCGGCCTATGTGTTCGCCAGAACGGATTTTCCGGGGAAGGAAGACCTTTTCTTCTTTTTCCTTACCACGCGCATGGCCCCGCCGATCTCCATCGCGGTGCCGCTGTTCATGTTCTTCACGCTGCTCGGGCTAACCGACACGGTCTATGCCGTCGTCATCGCCCACACGACTTTCAACCTGTCTCTCGTTGTCTGGATGATGCGGGGTTTCTTTGCCGAGATCCCCCGGGAAATCGACGAGGCGGCCATGATGGACGGCCGCTCCAGGCTGGGCGCCTTCATCCGCGTCATCATTCCGATGGCGGCGCCGGGCGTGGCCGCAACTGCTGTCCTGTGCTTCATCCTATCCTGGAACGAGTTTCTCTATGCCTTCATTCTCGTGGCCTTCGAGGGGCGGCCGCTGACGGTCGGCATTCCGGGCCTGATCACTCCGCACGGAACCCTGTGGGGACAGGTGGCCGCGGTGGCTGTCGTCGCCACGCTGCCGATCCTCATCTTCACCTTCCTCGTGCAGAGGCATCTGGTGCGCGGCCTCACATTTGGAGCGGTGAAAGGCTGAGCCTGAGTGCCTCGCCCCCTCAGGCCACTGCCCGGGAATGGCAGGGATATTTGAACACGATGGACAAGGCGGCGCTGTCGAGAGGTGAACACGACCGCCGCGATAGGATGTACGGAGCATTTTGATGGCAGTTTCCTTCACCGAGGTGACCAAGCGCTTCGCCGACGGCACCACCGCCCTGGACGGTCTCAACCTGAAGTTCGATCTTGGCGAATTCGTTGTTCTGCTGGGGCCATCCGGTTCGGGGAAGACAACGGCCTGCCGGATACTGGCCGGCCTGGAGCATCCGTCCGAAGGCCGGATCGAAATCGACGGGCGCGACATTACCAATCTGCCGCCCCGGATGCGCGGCATCGGCATGGTATTCCAGAACTATGCGCTCTACAGCCACAAGAGCGTCTACGAGAACATCGCCTATCCGCTCCGTATCCGCAAAACGTCTCCGGCCGAGCTTGACCGGCGCGTGAAGGATGTGGCGGAACTCCTGCAGATAGGCAGTTACCTGCACCGCCGGCCAAGTCAGTTGTCCGGCGGGCAGGCGCAAAGAGTGGCAGTGGCACGGGCGCTCGTGTGGGAGCCCACCATCTGCCTGATGGACGAGCCGCTATCCAATCTCGATGCGCTGCTGCGCCTCCACATGCGCACTGAACTGAACCGCCTACACAAACGGCTGAACAAGACCTTCGTCTTCGTCACCCATGATCAGGAAGAGGCAATGACACTCGCCTCGCGCATAGCGATCCTGAAGGACGGAAAACTGGTGCAGTTCGACGACCCGCGGACCATCTACCGTCGTCCGGCCAACCGGTTCGTCGCCGAATTCATGGGTCGTCCGGCCATGAATACGATGGATGGCATGGTCGAGAATGGCGTTTTCCGTTCGGGACAGGTCACCTGCAGGGTGCAATGCCCGGACGGCCCGGTTACGCTTGGCATCCGGCCCGAGCAGATTGTGCTTGGCGGCGACGAGGGTTTCGCCATGAAACTGGACGTCAAGGAAACGGTCGAGCCGGACACGCTTCTCATCTTCACCAACGACAAGGGCACGCTCACGGTCAGGACGCAACGCGACTGTGACGACCTTGCGCCCGGCCAATCCGTGAACATTCATTTTCCGCCGGATTCCCTGCACTACTTCGACGCCAAGACCGGGGAGAGGCTGCGGTGAGCATCGTCGGATTTGTTCCCCTGCTGCTTGCTGCCTTTGTCTGGGTCATTTTCTGGCGGGTCAACGCCAGGCGAAGGTGGTTCACCATTGGCGAAGTGATCTTCTGGGACGTGATCGTGCTGATCATCATCCAGCTTGTCTGGTTGCGCTGGTTCTGACGAAAACGGGAGCCTTCAGGTGCCAACGGAGCCCGACCGGAAAAGAAAAGGAGGCTTGCGATGACGGATATTCCCCATTGGCGTCGCTTCGACGAATGGGATGCGCGCGCCCTTCGCCACGACAAGTTTGCCGCCGAAAATCCCCAGGCGGGCTTCTCCACCTTTCACAGCCCGTGGGATCCCAAGCCGTCGGTGCGGCTGGAGAACGGCCGTATCGTGGAAATAGACGGCAAGCCGGAAGCCGAGTTCGACATAATCGACACCTTCATCGCCACGCATTTCCTCGACCCAGAGGTCATCGAGGAAGCAATGGCCATGGACTCGACCGACCTTGCCCGCCTCCTCGTTGACATCAATGTGCCTCGGCAACGACTGGAGCGGCTGGCGCGCGGCATGACGCCGGCCAAGCTGGCCTCGGTCGTGTCCGCTATGTCGTCGCTGGAGATCACGTTTGCCTATGCGAAGATGCGCCAGCGCCGCACGCCGGGAAACCAGGCGCATGTGACCAATGCCAAGGACGACCCGCTTCAGCTTGCCGCTGATGCCGCCACGGCCGTCGCCCTCGGCTTCGACGAGATCGAGACGACGATGCGCGTGGCCTCCAATTCCTGGGCCAACGCCATGGCCTGCGCCGTGGGAGCCGCGGTCGGCCGCGGCGGCGTACTGTTCCAGTGCTCCATCGAGGAAGCTGAGGAACTGCAGATCGGCATGGCCGGCTTCACCTCCTATGCGGAGACGGTGTCAGTCTATGGCACGGAAGCCGCTTTCGTGGATGGCGACGACACGCCCTGGTCCAAGGCGTTCCTTACCGCTGCATATGGGTCCCGCGGCATCAAGGTGCGCTGCACCTCCGGCGCCTCGGCTGAACTTCTCATGGGCTTCCATGAGCGCAAGTCCGTCCTGTACCTCGAAGCCCGCTGCCTGTGCCTGCAAGCCGCGATGGGCGTGCAAGGCACCCAGAACGGAGGCATAGACGGAGCACCGCTGACCGTCTCCATGGCAAGCGGCATGCGCGAGTTGATGGCGGAGAATCTCATCGCCGTATGGCTGGGGCTGGAATGCGCATCCGGCAACGACACTCGCGTCAGCGAATCCGAGATCAGGGTAGGTGCCAAGATCACGCCCTACCTTCTGGCGGGTTCCGATCTTCTGTGTTCCGGCTTCGGCTCGATCAAGAAGTACGACAACTCCTTCAATCCTTCCCTCTACAACGGCGAAGAAATCGAGGACTTTCTGGCCCTCCACCGCGATTTCTGGGCGGATGGCGGGTTCAAGCCTCTGGTTTCCGGCAAAGTGGCCCAGTGGGCCGTGGGGGCAATCCAGGCCACCGCGGCGGTTTTCGAGGAGTGGGCCTGGG
>QGUU01000538.1 GCA_003242525.1 Pseudomonadota bacterium
CACGAGCGGCCTGTCGTCAGACCGCCTCTTGCAGAATGCCAAGACCTCCTCTGCGCGCGTACCGTAGAGATCAACGAGATGCGCTGCACGATCGGCTGGGATGTCGTGACGCTTGACGAGTTCGGCGGCGAGCGTCCCCGCTTCCGGCGGAAAGCCGCTTCCGCCTCCGATGGGCATGTCCAACGTGCTGGCCACGCGCGGCTTCCCGAGTTCCGCCAGGACTGCATCAGCGGTCTGCTCGGCAAAGGCGCGGAACGTGGTCCACTTGCCCCCCACCATGCAGAACTGGGGTACGGCGCGGTCCAGCCTGTGGACGAAATGGCTGCGCGGAATGCGCCCAGTGAATTCGTGGTCGCTGCGCGGCAGCGGCCGGATGCCGCTATAGCTGAACACGATGTGCTCCGACCCCGACTCTTTGCCCCGGAATTCCCGATGCAGCGCCTCCAATATGTAGTCCCGCTCCTCGGGCTCGCAGCGAACGCGCGCCGCCCTGTCGACCCGAATGTCGGTGGAACCGGCCAGCACCCTGCCGAGATAGGGAAAAACGATGCAGACCCGGCCATCGGCATGCTCGAAGAAGATCATGTGGCCGCCAAGCGCGGCGTACAGTTCGGGATGGTCCAGGACCAGGTGCGACCCTTTCGTGCCGGACACGAAGGGCTCAACGTCCGCTGAACCGTCGGCCATCAGGGCGAGCGACTCATCGAGCCATGCTCCCGTGGCGTTGACCATCGCCCGCGCTGAAACCGGCACCTGTTCCCCGCTGGTCTTGTCCGTGACCATGAAACCGTGGCCCTGGGGCGTCAGTTCAGCATGGTTGAGAGCGATGCTGTCTGGCGCGAGCCGTTGCGTGTCGAGGATGAGTTCGACGCCAAGCCGCTCGGGATAGCTGATCCAGGCGTCGTAGTAGGTTGCCGAGAAGCGCAGTTTGGGCGACAGCGCCGGCCAGAGGGCCAGCGTCGATCGCGCTCCCCGGAAGCGGTGGCGAGGCAGCCTGCGGCGATGACGCGTGATCCAGTCGTAAAGCATCAGGCCGATCTTGATCGGCAGAGCGCCGCGGCTGGCGGGCCGCCCGGACAGACCGAAGAAACCGACCGCCCCGTTCATCATGCCGGAGAACAGTGACTCAATGGGGATCGTGGTGGGCAGAGGCCGCACCATGTGCGGCGCATTGGCAAGCAGCGCGTCGCGCTCCCGCAACGATTCCCAGACAAGGCCGAACTCGCCGTTTTCCAGATATCGCAGCCCGCCATGGATCATCCGTGACGGCGCTGCACTGCAGCCTGAACAGAAGTCGTTACGCTCCACCAGCAACACGCGCAGGCCCTGCAATGTGAGTTCCCGGTATACGCCGACACCGTTGATGCCACCCCCCAGGACAATGACGTCGAATGCGCCGTCGAGACGCATCCGGTTCAGGTCCTGTTGTCGTTGTCTGGGCATCGCTCTGCTGTTCCCGCCTGCGCGGCGAGCCTGTGTGTTTCGTTGTTCGCTCGATTTTCAGCCGTCGAGGTCGGTCAGATGGCGTCTGGCGGCCGCGCTGATGGCGTCGACTTCAGCTGGCGCAAGCCGAAGGCGCCCGGCAGCAGCGTTCTCCCGCGCCTGGGCGGGATTGCGCGCGCCACACAGGGCAAAGGTGATACCGGGCTGCTGAAGCGTCCAGGCAATCACTACCTGGGCCGGCGTCGCGCCATGAGCCTCGACGACCGGTGCGATGTCGCGCATCAGCGCCTCGACCTTCTGCCGGTTGGCGAGGGAAAAGCGCGGGTTCTCGCGCCGAAGGTCGTCGCCCTTGAAGACCCGGTCCGGCCCGATGCGTCCCGACAACAGGCCGAGCGCCAGCGAGGAATAGCTGAGCATCGCGATGTTGTGCTGGCGGCAGGCGGGCAGCAGCGTGGTCTCAATCTCCCGCTTGATCATGCTGTACTCTTCCTGGAGGGCATCCAGCCCGCCGGCCGCCAGATAGGCCTCGAGCTCGTCGGGAGACACGTTGCTGGCGCCTATCGCACGGATCTTGCCCTGCTCTTTCAGCTTCTGCAGCGCCTCCATCGTCTCGGAAATCGGTGTCGTCCGGTCCTGCCAGTGCGTGATGTAGAGGTCGATGTGATCGGTCCCGAGACGCTTCAGGCTCTGCTCGACTTCATGGACGATGGAATCCGCGCCGAGGTAACGGTGCACCGGCTTGCCGTCGTACTCGAAGAAGTGGGCGCCTTTGGTCGTGTGCCACACGAGGCCACACTTGGTGGCGAGCACCACCTTGTCGCGCCGGCCCTTGATCGCCTGGCCGAGGATTTCCTCCGCCCGACCTTGGCCATAGCCGGGGCCCGTGTCGGTCAGGCT
>QGUU01000539.1 GCA_003242525.1 Pseudomonadota bacterium
CGGCGCGAGCGTGGCCGCAAAGGCGCCAGCGATATAAATGGCGAGGCCAGCCAGCAGGGGTACTCGCCTGCCGAAGCGGTCAGAGACCGGGCCGAAAAAGAGCTGGGCGACGCCGAATGCCACAATATAGGCGGTAATGACATACTGCCGGTGGTTGGGTTGCTCCACGCCCAGCGAGGCGCCGATCTGTTGCAGTGCGGGCAGCATGATATCGATGGCAAGCGCATTGAGCGCCATCAGCGAAGCGCACAGCCCGATGAATTCCCACCGGGGAATCCTCAGGGCTCCCGGAGACGTCTGTCCGGCCAGCTGGTTCATTGAAAAATCCGTTCTTCAAAAGAAAATGCGCCGGGTAAGCCGACGCATTGTCTCATACTGTCCCCTTAGGACTAATTGCCGGGCGGAGCCTGGCGACACATTCAGGCAGCGCCCTTTATGCTCACGCCCTTCTCTTCGAAGAACGCCTGAAGTTCTCCCGCCTGAAACATCTCTCGGACGATGTCGCAGCCGCCGACAAACTCGCCCTTGACGTAAAGCTGCGGGATGGTCGGCCAGTTGGAATAATCCTTGATGCCTTGGCGCAGCTCGTTGGACGTAAGGACGTTGATGCCCTTGTAGTCCACGCCGACATAGTCGAGAATCTGCACCACCTGGCCTGAGAACCCGCACTGGGGAAAGCCCGGGGTTCCCTTCATGAAGAGCACCACGTCGTTGCTCTTTACCTCGCTGTCGATGTAGGCATTGATGCCGCTCATGGCTTATCCTTTCGCACCCGTGGGAGTCGGGGGTGAGTATGACAGTCAAATAGCCCTCCCGAAGGCGGGACACAAGCCGCCAGCCGTGCGCGCGCGCAAATGGCGCAAACAATGACGTGATTTGGGCCAACTTTCCGGCATGGCAAGAATGGACGTACGCTACGCCTTTTTCGCGCTGGTCGCATTTGTGGCCATGCTGCTTGTCGGCTGGTTCTGGTTGAAGCCGCAGTCGCCGCCGAAGCCGCAACGGGCAGCCAGCACGTTGCCGGAGCCTTGCCGGGACATGACCTTCGAGGGCGTGGCCTACATTGTCTGCCAGATCGATCCGCGCGCCTATGCAATCAGCCTCACCCGCGTCGATCGGCAGGGCAGGCCCTATGGCTCGCTGGCCGCTTTTGACAGGGCCATGGCCGAGGAAGGCACGCCCGCCCTTCTGGCCATGAACGCCGGCATGTACCATGAGGGATTAGGGCCGGTTGGCCTGTTCGTGGAAAACGGCAGGGAGGAAACGCCGCTAAATACGGAAAACGGCCAGGGGAATTTTTTCCTCAAACCAAACGGCGTCTTCTTCGTGCGGGCAGACGGCAGTGCCGCCGTGTTGGAGACCTCGGCCTACGCATCGGCAGCTCCGGAAGTCGCCTATGCGACGCAATCCGGGCCCATGCTGGTCATCGAGGGAAAGATCCATCCCCGTTTCGAGCCGGACGGCACTTCGCGCTACATTCGCAATGGCGTGGGCGTGCGCAAAGACGGCCTGGTCATGCTGGCCATCTCGCGGACGCCGGTCAGTCTAGGCCGGTTCGCACGATTGTTCCGCAACGCGCTGGAGTGCCCCAACGCGCTGTTCCTGGACGGCGGCATTTCAAGCCTGAGCGATGGCCGGAATATGCTGGTTGGCGGGAAGGACCCGGTCGGGCCCATCCTGGCCGTAAGGAAGAGATAGCGCCTTCGCTTGCCAGCCGGAGGCTTACTTGGGCACGCTGGTCTGCAGCGCGAGAGCGTGAAGGGCCTCGCCCATGTTGCCCTTTAGCGCGTCATAGACCATCTGGTGCTGTTGCACCCGGGTCTTCCCGCGGAAACTTTCCGCCACCACCTCCGCCGCATAGTGGTCGCCATCGCCGGCAAGATCGCGGATGGTCACCGTGGCGTCCGGTATTCCTTCCTTGATAAGCCGTTCGATTTCGCGGGCGTCCATTGCCATGATGCTTTTCCCTGTTCAGCTACCCATGAAGCGCGGAAACCAGGATTCGTGCGCTGCGGTCAATTCGCTTACCGATATGGCACGCGCATTGCCCAGTTTCAATTCGGTGCCACCGGTGGTGCCTATCCACGGTGCGAAGATGCCGAGCGCTTCGGCCTGCTGCCACAGCTTTGCAATCTCCTCCCCCTGGGGATCGAGATTGAGAGTGACGACGTAGCGGCCCTGGTCCTCGCCGAACCAGACCGGTATCGGGTCCACGTCGACAAGGCCTGGAATGGTGGCGCCAATGCCCGATGCCATCGCCATTTCCGCCACCGTCACGGCCAGCCCGCCATCGGAGACGTCATGACAGGCGGTAACGATGCCGGAGGCAATCAGCCCG
>QGUU01000075.1 GCA_003242525.1 Pseudomonadota bacterium
CCGGCAGACGCGGCTCTGCTGATCGACGAGCCGGAACTTGCCACGCTGGTGGCAGCCCTGCAGCCGCCGGGGAAAATATGACTCGTTCGTCTCGGGCCGTTAGCGAGACCTGACGTCGTCCGCACCATGAAGGAAGCCCAGCCCGGGTTCAGGCGGCGAATCGCCGCGCATCCGCTCCGTAATAGTTTATGTAGCGGTCGGCGATCTGGTGCACCGGCAGCACTACGAAAACGTCCACCGTGCAAAAATCGTGATCGATGACGCACCCGTCACCAATGCGGGCACCGAGTCGCAAATAGCCCTTCACCAGCGGAGGCATGGACGCAAGCGCCGACCTCGCATTCACCTCCTCGATCGGCATGAGTTCCATCGAGCAGTACCGCTCCGGAACGGCCCTGATGTCCCACTCTGGGCCGGTGCGGCAATGATGCGCCAGATAGGTCAGCGCCTCTGCATGCGCCGCGGGGTCGGTTCCGGGAAAGGACGCGCAACCCGTCATCACGCCTATCCGGTGATGATTGCAATAGGCCCATATGCCCTGCCACAGCACTTCGATGGTGCGTTTCGAGCGATAGTCGGGCAGCACGCAGGAACGGCCGAGTTCGAGGAACCTCTGATCGGGGTGGCGTGCCACCAGTCCAGGAAGATCGAATTCATCCTGCGAATAAAAGCCGCCGGCAGCGGCAGCCATCTCCTGCCTCAGAAGCCGATAGGTGCCCACGATCCGCCGGTGATCGGGACCGGGGAGCCGGTCATCCAGCACCAGCAGATGATCGCAGACGGGGTCGAACCGATCGGCATCGCGCCGGTCAAGCGCCAACCGTCCCTTGCCGGCTCCGAGTTCGTCGTAGAAAACGCGGTAGCGCACTTCCTGTGCCGCAGCGACCTCAGCCTCGTTCCGGGCAAGCCGGACCGCGAGGCTACCGATGCGCCCGAGAGGCGCTCCATCCTTCATCTCGCGCAGGCTGTCATGCATCACAGGCGTGTCGCCATTCATCCTGTCGCGGGCTGGTGGCGGTGCTGCATGCACGGGCACGGATCTCCTTCGGCCATCCCTCTTGGCACGGGGATATGAGTTCGATGCAACAGGACCATGACAGTAACCTGTTAAGCTGTGGGGAGCAATGGCGGGGCCGTGCAACCGCCGTGCAAACCCTGACTGCTGGGCATTTTCAGGCTGCGATGGCCTGCTCATGGATGGCATGGACCAGCGCAGCAGGATCGAGCGGTTTGGTGACGAAGCCATTTGCCCCATGCGCCAGAACGGCGTGCCGCGTTCCCTCCTGGCTGTCGGCGGAAAGCACCATGATGGGCAGCGGAGCCAGGCCGGTTTCCTCTTCATGGCGCCTGATGGCGGCGATCGCATCCATACCGTCCATCACCGGCATGTGCAGGTCCATCAGGACCACGTCATAGCGCCTGCTGTGCCCGGCATCGATCACTGCCTCGACTGCGGCCTTACCGTTGCCGACCACTTCAACGCGGTGGCCAGCCTTCTGGAGGGTCGCGCGAGCCAGCATGGCATTGATTTCATTGTCCTCTGCAATCAGGATCGACAAGCTTGGCCACTGCCTCTCCCGCGGCTCGCTTCCTGCATGCTCCGACTCTGCCCCGGCCGGTGCGGCGCCGGCGGCATGGCTTGCAAGAAGCACTCGCAACAACGTTTCGTCGCGCACCGGTCTTGCAAGGAATGTCGCATAGCCACCAGTGCGCAGTTCGCCGAGACGGCCGCGATCCGAAGGCGCGATCAACGTCACTGCTTCACAGGTTGCGAAACCCTCCTGTCGCAATTGCCGAAGCGTGCGGCAGTCCGCATGCTCCAAGGTCGCATCGACCAGTACCACTTGGCAACCATCGGCCAGGCTCGCAGCCTGTGCCACGGTTGCGGCGATGTTGACCTTTCCCCCATGGGCGCGAATGGTTTTTGCGATTGCGCCTGCTTCGACCGCATTGTCGGAAACGATGACTGCTCGGTAGCCGGCCAGTACAGTCTCGCGGCCAATCGCCGGTTCGGCCGAATCCGTCGCCGGGATTTCGAAGGCGAACTTCGATCCCTCCCCAAGCTGGCTTGAAGCAGTGATGTCGCCGCCCATCGCCTTCACCAGCCGCCGCGAAATGGCAAGGCCCAGTCCCGCGCCGCTGTGGCGCCGCGTCGAGGTTCCGTCGGCCTGCTCGAATTCCTCGAATATGCGTTCCAGGTCCGACGCCGCCAGACCCGGCCCCGTGTCGCTGACGGTAAAGCGAACCCGATCCACGCTCTGTGTCCGGACCCGTTCGATTTCCAGCACCACACCGCCCATATCGGTGAACTTGATCGCGTTGCCGATCAGGTTGAGCAGCACCTGGCGCACCCGTCCGGGATCAGCGGAAATCAGTTGCGGCACTGCAGGGTCTACGGTGCACCCGAGGCCGATGCCCTTCGCAAAGGCCCGCGCCGCCAGGAGTTCCACGACATTGTTGGCGATCTCCCGCGGCGACATGGGCTGCGGTTCCGGCTCGAAACGACCCGCTTCGATTTTCGAATAGTCCAGCAGATCCTCGATCAGCGCCAGCAAGGCCGTGGCGGAAGTCGAAATGGCGCCCACATAGGTGCGCTGCTCGGGCGAGAGCTTCGTGTCGGCGAGCAGCTTCGCCATCCCCATGATTCCATTCATCGGGGTTCTGATCTCGTGGCTGACCGTCGCCAGAAAACGTGATTTTGCCCGGCTGGCGTGCTCCGCTCGTTCGCGTGCGGCCACCAGCGAAGATTCCGCTCGTTTCCTGGCGGTGATGTCGCGGGCGATCGCCCTGTGCGAGACTTCGCCGGTATCCTTGTCCCGCATCGAAAGCTCGAACCAGGAGAACCAGCGCTGGTTGCCTTCCTTGCGGATTACCACATCGGTGGAGGACAGGCAGTCGTGATCGAAAAAGGCGGCATCCGGCACGATGCCGATCTCGATGCCGAATTCCGCCAGCGTCCTGCCAACCAGGTCGCGGGGATCGTGGCCGACCAGGTCGGCAAAAACCTTGTTTGCGTAGACTATCCGTCCGTTGCGGTCGCGGTGCACCACGAGGTCGCCGAGCGCATCTATCAGACCCCGGAACCGCTCCTCGCCTTCCTGCATCTCCCAAACGCGGTCGGCAAGGGATTCGATTTGCGCATGGCTGCGTGCGTCCATGTCGTCCAGCGCAAGCGCCGCGCGCCGCTCCACTCTGCGTGCCCTGAGATGGGACCACAGGCTCGCCGCGCCGATTGCCAGGAGACTGACAGGGATGAAATGCGGCGTCTGGGCAAGATACGAGAGGAATGCCACCATCAGCACTGCCACGCCCACAAGAAGCGGCATGCCGTTCCATTGCCGCAGCGGCATTTCCGGTACGAGCGGCGGTGGCGTGATGTAGGCACGCCTTGCCGGCGTGGGTGGTGTGGAAAAACCGGCTTCCGTCTCGTTGGCTGTCTTGGCTTCCGCACGCATACGGCTTCCATGACAGGCAGAGATTAGGGAAAATTTGGCCGAACCGTTCGAATTTTACCGTTCGGCCGATTTCCTTCCATTTCGCAGCAAGGCGGACGAAGCCGCAGCTACATGTCAACGACGACCCGGCCGCGGATTTTTCCTTCCACGATGTCTCGCGCCGCATCAATGATGCCGTCGAAGCCTATGGCACGCGACAGTTTGCGCAACTTCTCGATGTCGAGATCTTCCCCGAGGCGGCGCCAGGCTTCAAGCCGCAATTCCTTCGGCGCCATCACCGAGTCTATGCCGAGCAGCGACACGCCGCGCAGGATGAAGGGAGCAACCGTCGCCGGCAGGTCCATCCCGCCGGCCAGGCCGCAAGCAGCCACGGCGCCGCCATAGGCGGTCATGGACAGCACATTGGCAAGCGTGACCGACCCGACGACGTCGATCCCTCCTGCCCAGCGCTCCTTGGCCAACGGCTTCACCGGTCCGAGAAGTTCATCTCGCGAGATCACCTCCGCCGCGCCAAGATCGAAAAGATAGGAGCTTTCGGTGCTGCGTCCTGTCGAAGCGACGACATGATAGCCTAGCTTGGACAGGATCGAGACCGCCACCGAGCCAACCCCGCCGGCTGCGCCAGTCACCACTACCGGCCCCCTGGCAGGCTCTATGCCATGTCTTTCAAGGGCCATGACGGCAAGCATGGCGGTGTATCCTGCAGTTCCGACCGCCATTGCATCATGGGCGCTCATGCCTTCGGGCAGCGGCACCAGCCAGTCGCCCTTTACGCGCGCACGCTCCGCAAAGGCGCCATGATGGGTCTCCCCGACGCCCCAGCCGTTCAGTACGACCTTGTCTCCCTTGCGCCAGTCAGGATGGTCCGACGACAGGACCGTGCCCGCAAAGTCGATGCCGGGAACCAGTGGCCAGCGGCGCACAACCGGCGCCTTTCCGGTGACGGCAAGCCCGTCCTTGTAATTCACCGTTGTCGCCTCGACGGCCACGGTGACATCGCCTTCCATCAGATCGGCTTCGGTCAGATCGACCATTTCGACCGACTGTTTCTTGTTCTCGTCGCGCGATATGAGAATGGCTTTGAAACTATCCGGCATCTTTACCCTTGCCTCCTGCTGGTCGGCTGTCCGGTCCGTTGCGGGAAGACCCGGCCCTCTGGCCGACACCGACGAATTCATCCAGAATGACGAGGCCTGCACCCAGCGTGATGAAGGTGTCGGCCAGGTTGAAGACGGCGAAGGACCAGACGGGCGTGTGGAAAAGGATATAATCTATCACATGCCCGTAAACGGCCCGGTCGATCAGGTTTCCTACTGCGCCGCCAAAGATGAGCGCGAAGCCGGTGCGCGCCACCACCTGCTCCGTTCTGGTGCGCGCGGCGAGATAGAGCATGAAGGCGGCCACCACCAGCGAAACCAGGATCAGGCCGTTCGCGCCCAGAAAGGCCAACATCGAAAACGCGATGCCGGTGTTGTAGGTCCGGTAAAGCGCCAGGAACGGCAGGATCTCCACCATCCGTTGCCATGGCAAGCCGGTTTCGACCAGATGCTTCACCCACTGGTCGACGAGTATGGCGACGAAAGCGAGCAGGCCATAGGGCATGAGCGATCGGAATTTCACGTCCGGTCTTCCAGTTTCAGCGCCTTACGCCGGATCTCGTAGAGCATGACCCCGGTGGCCACTGCCAGGTTGAGAGAATCCGCCCGTCCTGCCTGGGGGATTCGTAGCAGGCGATCGCAGCTCGCAGCCAGTTCGTCGGGCAAACCTTGTTGCTCGTTGCCCATCAGGAGCAGCACTGGCCGGCCTGCAAAATCCACCGTGCGATAGTCCACGGCGCCTTTCAGATGCGTACCGACCACGAGGCCGGGGAAATTCCTGCGCCAGACGAGAAACGCCTCGGCGCTTGCCTTTGCCACCGGCACGGCAAAGATAGATCCCATTGTGGCACGCACCGTCTCGACCGAAAACGGATCGGTCGTGTCGCCGACGAGAATGACCCCCCTGGCGCCGACCGCATCCACGGTGCGGATCACCGTGCCCAGATTGCCGGGATCGCGCACGCGGTCGAGCGCCACCCATACATCTCCCTCCCCGGGCCTGACATCCTTCAACGGCAGATATTGCTGCGAAAAGACGCCCACCACCATTTGCGGGTTGTCGCGCCGGGTAATCGCGCAAAGCACCTTCTCGGACACTTCCAGCACCGTTCCGCCCGCCGCCACGGTGCGCGCTGCGACCTTCTCCACTGCCGTGTTGCCTCGGCCCGCCTTGGCGAAGACCAGGGTGCGGATCTGCCATCCGAGATCGAGGGCGTCGATGACCAGCTTCAGGCCCTCGGCCATGAAGGCGTTCTGCTGGTCCCGGAATTTCTTGAGAGCCAGCGCCTTGATCTCCTTCACCAGCGGATTGGAAAGGCTGGTGACTTCCTTCACCCGGCCAACGGCACGCTGATTCCCCGTCATTGGGCAACCCACCGCGAAAACAACGAGGTCGAAAGCACCCGTCCCGCCGATTTTTCGCGGATGACGAGTTCTCCGGATTCCACCGTGCCGCCCATGCCTGCAAAAACATCGCGCATCAGCGTGTGAATGGCGAAGAAGGAGGCGCGGATCGAATAGGCAGTCAGAACCACGGCCAGCGGCCGAGCCGTCAGAATGGACCGACAGAGTTCCACCATGGCTGGCAAGTTCTCGAACAATTGCCAGACCTCGCCCTTTGGCCCTCGCCCATAGGCTGGCGGATCAAGCAGGATGATGTCGTAGCGGTTGTCGCGACGAGCTTCCCGCTCCGCGAACTTCTGAGCATCTTCGACGATCCAGCGGATGGGCTTGTCCGTCAGCCGGGCCGCTTCCTGGTTCTCACGCGCCCACTGAACCGCCTTCTTTGAGGCATCGACATGCGTGACCTCGGCCCCCGCGGCTGACGCGACAAGGGAGGCGAGCCCGGTGTAGCCAAAGAGATTGAGCACCCTGACCGGCCGTCCAGCCGCCGCGATGAGGCCCTTCATATGATCCCAATGGGACGCCTGCTCCGGAAAGACGCCGACATGGCGAAAGGAAGTAAAGCGGCCGAGATAGTCGATGCCGTCATGCTTCATTGGCCAGGTTTCGCCGAGCGGCGTTCCGGGAAAGCGCCAGCGACCGATGCCCTCCTCGTCAGTATCGCCCGTGAAAATGGCGTCGGCACGCTGCCATTCCTTTTCCGGCCAGGCGGGACGCCAGATCGCCTGCCCTTCCGGCCGCACGATCCTGTAGGGACCATATTGCTCGAGCTTGCGACCGTCGCCGCTGTCAAGCAGCGCATAATCGTCGTTCGGGGCGACTTCCAGGATCAGCGGCAGTCTTTCACCAGGCAACGGCCCCCCGCGGCGCACCACCTCCTGCACCACCCTGTTCCGCCCGGCAGAGGGCCGGGCCTGTTCTCGGCGTGCCTCCTGCTCGCTTGCGCGGCTACCAGCCACCCGTAGCGTATCGAGGCGGGGGGAACGATGGTCGCGGCGCTTGTCGCGGGAGGGCTTCAACGGACCTGGACTCCGGAAAGGAATGCGCCGCTTCTGCCACAGTGAGCCCGTGTGCGCAACAAAAGCGGCCAGGATCAAGGTTCCCAGGCATCGCCGTCAAATGTGAAGCCGAAGACAGAAATCCTGCGAATTGGAACGGTCCCGCAACCTGGCTTCATTTCACACTGAATGGCGAGAGGCACGCCGGGACACGCCGTAACCTTCGTCATTGCCGTTCACGGCTGAATCAGCGAGCAAAGAAGCCGTTCGATTGTCTGGAAAACGGTCCTATTCGACCAAGACACGCGCCTCCCGGGCGGCTTCGATGAAGCAGCCTCGCGCGTGTTCCGCATTATCGTCGCCATTGAGCGCGCGCAGGCAAAAATGCCGCGCCTCGCGAAACTTTGGTGCACCGGGGTCGGGCCAGAGACTGTCAAGCGCGTGAAGCGCCTGCCTTGCGCTGGAGACGTTGCGCTCGTCTCCGAACACGCCGATGGCTATCCTGACGGGTTTTGAGAACCAACCTTCGGTCATGGGCGATGCCTGGCGACAGTCCACGCCTGATCCTGTGGGCAGGACGAAACCCTGTCAAAACAACTTGGTTCACATCACCGTTACGGCCGGCGCGAACGGTACACTGCGATTCCAGCCGCCAGATCTTCCAGCGCAGCGCCCACGGACTTGAACAGCGTGATCTCCGCTTCGCTTTCCCGGCCCTTCTTCTCTCCGCGTGCAAGCTCGGCGAGTTCGGCAATGATCGCCTCCGGCTTGAGCACCCCGGAGGCAAGTGGCTGGACGATGTCGCCACCCTCCTTCATGGCGCCGGCACGCGTATCCACGAAGACCCGCGCGCGGCGCACGGCATCGTCATCGGCCTCGCGCATGTCCGGCGTGAAACCGCCCACTAGGTCGACATGGGCCCCTGCCTTCAGCAGCGCACCCTTGACCAGCGGTGTCGTGGATATGGTTGCCGAGGACACGATGTCGGCCTCGGCAAGCTCGGCATCGAGGTCGCTCGCCACTTCGGCCGCAAGGCCCATGGCAGCGAGACCTGCAGCAACTTTTTCGGCATTGGCCGGCGTCCGGTTCCATATGCGGATCTTCGTCACAGGACGGACGGCCGCATGTGCCTGGGCCAGGAAGGGCGCCAGGGCGCCGGCGCCGATCACCAGCAACCGTGATGCATCCTGCCGCGCCAGGTAGGAAGCGGCCAGGGCGGACGCACAGGCCGTGCGCCATTGCGTAAGCCGCTGGCCGTCAATCAGCGCCTGGGGCTCGCCAGTCTGGCCGTCAAGCAGCAGATAAAGCCCCATCACCGCCGGCTTGCCGATGGCATTGTTGTCAGGCGAGACGGTCACGATCTTGACGCCGATATGGCCGTCTTTCGACATTCCTGCCGCGTTGAAATCGGTCCATGCCGGCATCAGGAGCAGTGTCGAGGCCGCGCCGTCCGGCTTCTCCACCGTATGGTGATGCCTCACCGGCTGCACCGCACCGTCGCGGAAAGCGCCGCGCAACGTTTCGACCAGGCCAGGAAAAGTCAGCGCACGGTCGACGTCGTCAGCCGAAAAGGTCAACATAAAACGACACCCCTTGTTTGGTGGATTGTGCCAGCGGCAGTCGCGCCTCGCAGCGACCGGTCGCTCAGGCCGACGGTTTCGGAAGCGCAGGCCCCTGCTGCGGCGGGACGCGGGTCGTGGCCGCCAGTCTCAAGCCTTCAGCCTCGATGCGGCGCTGGCGCGCCAGCTTGCGGTATCGGCCCTGCCGCACCCAGGTCACGGCCGATCCGACAATCATGCCAAGAGCCAGTGCTGCAAACAGGAAGATGAAGAAGGGCAAGGTTATGGTGAGCGCCGGATTGCCCGGATTGAACGGATCGAGGGTGAAAGCAACCACTTCGCGGTTCGCGACTGCCAGCGCAATCAGTACAATCGCCAGCGGCACGAAGATCACGATAAGCATGAACCGGTTGAACA
>QGUU01000540.1 GCA_003242525.1 Pseudomonadota bacterium
ACATGAGGCCGAGAGCCGCGCTGGCTGGCAGCAGCAGCTTCGGCTTCGGCCAGGTAGCCTGTGCTGGCGGCACCGCATCGGAAATTACGCGCACCTGCGAAATCTGCATCCCTTCAAGATGCTGCGTCTCCTGGGAACGCTTGATGAAATCGTCCAGAACGGATCGCGCCGCATCCGCCTTGCGCTGGAGCTGTCTAAGCTCCACCTGGGCAAGATCGGAGCGGTTGGCCTCCTCGCGCAGCTGCGCAAGCTGCGCCTGGATCTGCGCAACATTCTTCATGGCGAGATCGCGCTGAGCCTTCAATTCGGCCGTTATGCGGGCAGCTTCCGCCGCCATCAGCCCCCGGATGCGCGCCAATTCGGCATTGAGCGCCGCAATGGTCGGATGCCTTGGCCCCAGCTTGACTTCCGCATTCGCCAACGCTGCTGCGCGCTGGTTGTAGTCGTCGCGCAACTTGTCCGCAGTGGCTGAGTTGAGAATCTCGGAAAGGCGCGCAAGACCATCGGCCCCGCCCCCTGCGGCGATTGCCTGGTCATATCGGGTCTGTGCCCGCGCCGAGGCGTTCTGGGCCGCGACAAGCTGTTGGCTGAACTGATCGATGCGCGACTGCAGCGTGCCTCCCGCGCCGACATCGAAGATCTGGTTCCTGAACTTGAAGTCCTGCACCGCGCGCTCGGCATCGGCGACCGCCTTTTCGAGATCGCCTATCCGTGAATTGAGAAGCGCGTTGGCCTCGCTGTTGGCCCTGTCCTTCTCACTGGCGAGGCTCGCCTTATACCGCTCGACAATGGTGTTGACGATGCGCGCCGCCTTCTCCCGATCAGCGGATTTGAATGACACATCGATGACATAAGTCAGACCTTCGCGATCCACGGAAAGCTTGTCGCGGAACCGCTCGAACATGGCCTCGCGACTCGGCTTGGAACCAAAGGAAAGAAGGCCGCCTCCCGCAAATTCCGGGTCCTCGGCAATGCGCAGTTCATCGAACACGGCACTCAACAGGTCGACGGACTGTATCACCGCCACCTGGCTGGAGATCGCCGCCGAGTCCGCGCCAATGCCGGGCAATACCGTGTCGAGACCGGTCGCGCGCGAATCCCGCGGATCGAGCAGGATCGTGGCGGAAGCGGTGTAAACCGGTCGGCTCACGGCAATATAGACGAAGGCCAGCAGCACCACCGTCAATGCCGTGGCGAGAACGACCAATCTGCGCTGCCACAAGGTCGCAAGCAAGGCGGCCACGTCAAACAGCGGGGGCATTTCGCCGTTTTCTTCGGCGGTTTTGCTCATGCGGGGTTCCTCTCGGGAACGCATTGTTCCCAATCCCTCGCACCATGCGTCATCAACGTTATCTGTCGGTTAAGACAGGGGGTCGGGCGCAAGCCGGGTCCCAATCGCGCGCATATCCAGCCGGGATTGCAGGAACGGTAACCATCGGAATCGATCATGGTGGCAGATGAAAGGCGATTGGAATAACGGTGGCGGCGAAGGGAGCCAGCAGTGAGAGTGTCAAGGCCCGTCGCGGCATGATGATCTCCGGTGGATGGTCATGAACGATATTCGCGATACCGGCCCGCGGGGCACACCCCCTGCTCCCATGCGCATGTCCGTCACTGGCCTTGCCAGAAGCGGCGCCGTCGCCAGCATCATCAAGCTGGCCAGCGCTGCGCTTTCCTTCCTGATGTTCGCAACCTTCGCGATGATTACGGATGCGCGCCAGTTCGGCCTGTATAGCGCGGCTTATGCCGGCGCGAGCCTGGCATCCTTCTTCGCCAGCGTGGGACAACAAAGCACGGTCCTGCGATTCTGGCCGCAATATGCCCAGGCCGGCGACCTGCCTTCCGCTCAAGGCATGATGGCGCGCGCCATTTTGGTGGCCTGTACGGGCGTCGCCACGGTCAGCCTCCTGATCGCCGCCATCGGTTTTGCGCCCGTTGTAGGCCGCAGCACGCCAGAATGGCTGCCTCTATGCCTTGGTGCGTCGGTGCTTTCACTCGCCCTTGCCTGGTCGGAATTCGCCTCCGGCGCGTTCCGCGCGAAGGGCAAGCTCGTATGGGCGCTTCTCCCGCGCGATGTCATCTGGCGGGCCGCGACCATGGCCCTGGCTGCAGCCATCTACATGGAAGGGGCGCATTTGAGCGCCGTTACAGCGACATGGCTCACTGCAGGCGTGCTGCTGGTTTCGGTGCTGCCTCAGACAGTGATACTGATCCGTGATACATGGTCTGCCCGCCGGGCCGCACTCACGCCCGCGCAGAAGGCCGAATTCAACCAGGTGACGCTCGGCCTGTGGGGTGCGACCTCGTTGCCGGCAGCGCTCGGACAG
>QGUU01000541.1 GCA_003242525.1 Pseudomonadota bacterium
CAAGAGGGGGGACGGTGGGAGGCCCTTTGCGTCCCGCGGCAGAAGGGTCCACGGGGCGGCGCCGCCGCCCGCACCCACGACCGGGGGGGCGGGGCCGGCCCCCCGCCGGCAGAGCACCGTTCGCAGGCCAATGATTGCCCGCCCGGCGCTAACGGGACAGCGCCTTGCGGACGGCCGCGGTGATATAGCGGATGCTGGCTCTGTCCAGCCTGTCGATGTTCTCCGCCAAGAGGTTAGCCAGGGTCGTAGCCTCCGGGGAAAGGCCTGCCGTATCTATCCGCACGCGCGGATGCGACAGTTCCGCAAGCCGCTGCAATTCTTCGGCCTCATCCCAGATGATGTTGAAGTAGCCGATTATCTTCTGGAGCAGTGTCCAGCTCGGCACGCCCCGACGGCCATGTTCGAGAGCGGAAAGATAGGCTGGGCTCACGCCGATGGCTGCCGCCATCTCCTTCTGGCTGACGCCCCGCTCGATGCGGAGCGCGCGTATCCGCTCCCCGAAAGGGGTCATCCATGCCTCCGCAGCCGAACATAGAGTGCGCCGGAGCCGCCATGATGCCGTGCTGCATGGCTGTGGCTGGAGACCAGCGGCCGGAAAGCGGGCGTGGACAGCCAGGCCGGGACGGCGCGCCGGAGCACGCCATCCCCGCCGGAAGATGATCCCTTACCAGTTATCACGAGCACATAGCGCGCGCCGCTGGCACTGGCCCGCTGCAGGAAGGAGTAAAGCAGCGAATAGGCCTGATCCTGGGTCAAGCCGTGCAGGTCCACGCGACCCTCTATGGGTACGCGCCCGGCAGACAGCTTTTCGAGAGTCGGCCTGTCCAGGGGATGCAAGGCATGCTTGGGTTTTGCAGGGTCTTGTCGCGCCGGCGTCGGGGTCGGGGCGGGCCGTGGCGGCGTCTTCTCCGGGTCGAGCACGACATCGGGAATCTCCACCGCCTGCTTGCCCTTCAACGGCGCCGCTGTCCGCGCCACGAGGCTCCACAATACGCGATCCTCGTCGGTCAGCCTCCTTTCCGAACCGCTCATCGATTCGTCCCCGCAACAAGCGCCTTCGGTACGAGGGCGTGAAAAGTTGCCGGATGACGCACGACTCCCGCAACCTCTCCAGCCGCGTCCCCGGAACCGGCAAATAGATCCCCGCGCGCAGCACCGATGATGGCCGAGCCCGTGTCCTGCGCAATAAGCAGCCGGCGGAAGCCTTCATGCCCACCGAAGGCCCTCAATGCAGGCGCATCGATGAAGAACGGCGTGCCAAAAGTGTGCAGCATTCGATCCACGGCAATGGAGCGACCCGGCGTCAGCGGCACCTTGGCGGCGGCAATCGGCCCGAGGGCGGGATCATTCACCGGAGCCTCCCGAAAGAAGATATAGGAGCGGTTGCGCCACAATATTTCGTCGATTCTCTCCGGATTGTCGCGGAACCATGCACGGATGGACTGCATGGTTACCTGCTCCGGCGGGATCTCGCCCAGATCGACCAGTATCCGGCCCGGACCTGCAAAGCGCTGGCCGGACTTTGCCGCATAGGTGACGCGAAGGAGCCGGCCATCGGTCATTCTCAGGCGTGCGGCTCCCTGCACGTGGATGAAAAAGGCGTCCACCCTGTCGGCCAGCCAGGCGATCTCCAGCCCGCGGCCTGCAAGCGCGCCGCGCTCTATCTCGCCCCTGTCGAAATATTCAATCAGCCGGCCATCCGCGGTAGCGCGGGCGAAGGCAAGATATGGGTCAAGTCCGGCCGGACGGTTGCTGCCGTCTATGTCGACAAGGTCCGGCGGGCGCGACAGCAGGGGCACTGTAAATGCGGCCGTGCGTCGAGGCGAAGCTACCACCTCAGGCTCGTAGAAACCGGTGACGAAGCCGGGTGCGTGTTCGCTGTCGAGAACCCGGGCAGGGACGAAAAAACGCTCGAAAAAGTCTCGTGCGTCGAATCGATTCGGCTCCGCAACGGCTCGCGCCGCAGCGTAAGCTTCCGCAAAGGCGCCGAACTCGATGCCAAGCGACCCGGTGCGATAGGATTTCTCCTGAGCATGGAAGGCAGAGCGGCGGAAGGCGGCATAGGCTTCACGCTGGTCATCCGCTTCCCATCCGGGAAGATCGGCGAAAGAACCGGGTCGTAGAAGTGGTGACAACACGGCTGACCCTCGCCAGCGTGTCCGCCGTCAGTCTTCCGCTTCGGTGGCGACAAGCTTCCAGTTCGGGTCGCGAGAACGCGTATCCCGGGCGAAGGTCCAGACGTCCTTGACCTCGGCAACAGTTTCCGGGTCGCCGTCTATGATCGCGCCGGATTTGTACGCGGTGGCGAAAACAATTTCGCTAAGG
>QGUU01000076.1 GCA_003242525.1 Pseudomonadota bacterium
AAGGAGACTACCGCATCACGCGAGGGTCGCCCAAGATATTCATCAAGACTGCGGCAAGCGGGGCGAAGCGCGCCCAGGCCTTCTGCCCGGAATGCGGCTCGCATCTTTACACCACCTCCGTGGGCGAGGGTGTGAAAATCTACGGCATTCGGACAGGAACGGCGCGGCAGCGAGACCAGCTGGTTCCCCGCCGCCAGATATGGCATGGCTCCAGGATGAAATGGCTACCGGAATTCGAGGGTATACCCACCGTCGAAGGCCAGCCCTGACGGCTAGTCTTCGCCTTCCACCACATGCAGCCGAAGCTGCCCTGTGCGGGACTGCGCGGCGCGCTGCGGTGCCTTTGCAGCTTGCGCGTCGTCGTCCCCTTCGCCGAATTCCAGCGCCTCGATCTTCTGGCCGCGCTTGGCGACCTTCGAAGAGGAAATGAGAATATCGTCGATATCCTTCGCCGCCTGGCCGAAATGCACCTGCAGTTTGCGCACGCGCTCGTCGAGCCGGCCCAGATCCTCTATCAGCCTGATGACTTCTCCCTGGATTAGGTGCGCCTGCTCACGCATGCGCGCATCCTTCAGGATCGCCTGGATCACCTGGATGGAAAGCATGAGCAGCGAAGGCGAGACGATGACGATGCGAGCGCGATGCGCCCGCTGCACGACGGCCTCGAAATTCTCGTGAATCTCGGCGAACACGGATTCCGAGGGGACGAACATGAAGGCCGTGTCCTGCGTCTCGCCCTGGATCAGATACTTGTCGGCGATGTCGCGTATATGCGTCTCGACATCCCTGCGAAACGCCTGGGCAGCATATTTCTGCGCGGCTTCGCCCTCGGCTGCGCGGATGGCGTTCCATGCCTCCAGCGGAAATTTGGCGTCGATGACCAGGGAAGGCGCCCCGTTGGGCATCTTCACCAGGCAGTCGGGCCGGCTGCCGTTTGAAAGCGTCGCCTGGAATTCGTAGGCACCCTGGGGCAGGCCGTCGGCAACGATCGCCTCCATGCGCGACTGGCCGAAAGCGCCACGAGTCTGCTTGTTGGAAAGGATTGCCTGCAACTGGACCACCTGGCCGGCAAGCGACTGGATATTGTTCTGCGCGGTATCGATTACCGCCAGCCTTTCCTGAAGCCTCGTTAGCGTTTCATGCGTCGAGCGCGCCTGTTCGCTCATGGATTGGCCAAGCCGGCCGGTCATGGCGTCGAGCCGCTGGCTAATGGATTGGGTAAGCTCCGCCTGGCGAGCCCCGAACACGTCGGCCAGTGCGCCCATGCGGCCCTGCATCTCGGCTTGCGCCTGCGCAATCGCTGCCATGCGGCTTTCCGCTTCGGCCGCGCGCCTTGCGGCTTCGGCGGCCGCCTCCGAGCGGGCCTTGGCCATCCGCCACAGGGCGGCCGAAAGCGCGATCAGCAAAACGAATGCCGCCGCCGCCGTGCCCAACAGGGCCTGGCCCAGCGTAACGAATGAATCGCCGAACCGCAGGACAGGCTCGGACATCAGGGAAACGTTCATGGAGGCAGCATAGCCGATTCGGCCGACTGCGACAGATCAAAAGGTGAACGAGGGTTCCTGTTGACGCTGTCCACTCGACACCTTAGGTGAAGCGACATGTCGATCAAGCCGCTCATCATCCTTCCAGACCCTGTGCTGCGCCAGGTTTCAAAACCGGTGGAACGCGTGGACGCGCCGCTGCTCCGTCTGGTCGATGACATGCTGGAAACCATGTATGACGCCCCGGGCATCGGCCTTGCGGCCATACAGGTTGGCGAGCCGCTGCGGCTCCTGGTCGTGGACCTCGCCAAGGAGGACGAGCCAAAGGCTCCGCACGTCTTTATCAATCCCGAGATCCTCGAAACAGCCGACGCCCGCTCGGTCTACGAGGAGGGTTGCCTGTCGATCCCCGACTATTATGCGGAAGTGGAGCGCCCGGCGGCGGTCCGGGTGAAATATATCGACCGCGAGGGCAGGCAGCAGGAGATTATGGCCGAAGGCCTGATGGCGACCTGCCTCCAGCACGAGATAGACCATTTGAACGGCGTGCTCTTCATCGACCACATTTCGAAGCTGAAGCGCGACATGGTGGTGAAGAAATTCAAGAAGCTGGCCAGGGAGAAGGCCCCGAGCCGCCTGGTGGGCTGATCGGGCCCCTCAGCCGAATATTGCCAGCAGCCAGCCGAAGCCGATACGGATTGCGCTGGTCAGCGCCGGCAAAAGGCTCGGCGCCAGGGCAAAGCCGACGACGACCCATAGGCCGAGAGGCCTGATGCGCAGGACGAGCGTTCGTCGCCGGGTCGTTTCGGCAACACCAGCCTTGTATTGCGTGTCGGATGCCTCCACGCCGGCAATGGCAGATCGGGACTCGCGCCGCTTGGTCATGGCTCAGCTCGAATTCATGTCGGACATGCAAGGTTAACCCCGTGCCGAAGGCCGGGGATAAATCCAGCGCACGTTCCTGCCATTTCTCGCCAGAGGCTTGACCCGCCGCCAGAAAGCGCTTGAAACGGATCGCCTGACTTCCGGGGAGAAAGATGCCGCTGCGCGTGGTTTTCATGGGAACGCCGGATTTTTCCGTGCCAACGCTGCGCGCGGTCGCAGAGGCAGGGCATGAGATTGTTTCCGTTTACACGCAGCCGCCGCGTCCCGCCGGCCGCCGCGGCCTGGAGTTGACGCCCTCGCCCGTGCAGCGCGAAGCCGAAAGGCTTGGCCTTCCGGTAAGGTCCCCTGTCACACTCAAGGGCGCGGCCGAACAGCAGGAGTTTGCCGCCTTGCGGGCGGATCTTGCAGTGGTCGTGGCCTATGGTCTGCTCCTGCCTGGGCCGGTGCTGGCTTCGCCCCGCCTCGGCTGCATCAATGGCCATGCCTCGCTGCTGCCGCGCTGGCGCGGAGCGGCGCCGATCCAGCGGGCCATCATGTCCGGGGACACAGAAACCGGGATGGCGATCATGAAAATGGACGAGGGACTGGATACTGGTCCCGTCGGCCTGGTTGAAAAAGTGGCCATCGACCCCGACATGACGGCCGGCGAACTGCACGATCGGCTTTCGGCGGTATGCGCTCGCCTGATGATCGACGCACTTGAGCGGCTGGAAGCGGGCACGCTTGCTTTTACCAGCCAGTCAAAAAAAGGGGTGACCTATGCGGGAAAGATCGATAAATCCGAAACCCGCATAGATTGGTCTCGCCCGGCCGCAGATGTGCATAACACCATTCGCGCATTGTCGCCCGTGCCGGGCGCATGGTGCGAAGCCGAGATAGGCGGCCGGTTGGAACGCTTGAAATTGCTGCGCTCGAAGCTTGCCGAGGGCGCAGGCGAACCGGGGGAAATTCTGGACGGTCAGCTCACCATTGCCTGCGGCACGGGTGCGGTCAGGCTGATTGAACTGCAACGGGCCGGCGGCAGGCCCGCCTCGGCGCCGGAATTCCTGCGTGGCGCCAGGCTCGAAGAAGGAAAGAGATTGTCATGAGCATGCTCTCCATACGCGCCGCAACGCCGCGCGACCGCGACGCGATCCGCCAGGTCGAGGAACATGCGTTCGGTCAGCTGGCGGAGGCCGGTCTCGTCGATGCGTTGACCAGTGACGGCGACACGGTCCTGGAACTTGTGGCCGTGGAAGATGGGCAGGTGATCGGACATGTCCTCTTCTCGCGCCTGTATGTCGTGCGCAAGGAGATGGCGGACTTTCCCGCAGTAGCGCTCGCGCCTCTGGCGGTAGACCCTTCCTTCCACGGGACGGGTATTGGCGGTGCGTTGGTGCGCGAAGCCCACCGCAGGCTGAGAGAGGCCGGCGAGAAACTCTCCGTGGTGCTCGGCGACCCGGCCTATTATGGCCGTTTCGGCTACAGCCGCCAGCGCGCGGAAAAGTTCGAGAGCGAGTACCAGGGCGAAGCCTTGCAGGCACTGGCCTGGGCCGATGCGCCGGAAAGCGGCAGGCTCGTCTACGCCGCTGCCTTTGGAAACTCCCTGGCGGCCTGAGGGCGCGCCCGGCCCATGCCACGCTACCGCCTCGATATCGAATATGACGGCACCCCCTATGCCGGCTGGCAGCGTCAGGCAGGCCGGCATTCGGTTCAGGCGGCAATCGAGCAGGCGGTGGAGAAATTCTGTGGCGAGCAGCTATCCCTGCGCGGCGCCGGCCGCACCGACGCAGGCGTCCATGCCACGGGGCAGGTTGCGCATATGGATCTTTCCCGGGCCTGGCCTGCCGATACGGTGCGCGATGCCGTCAATGCCCATCTCAGCCAGGCGGGAGAGCGGGTGGCAGTTCTTGCCGTGACCGTCGTCCCGGAAGATTTCGACGCCCGGTTCTCCGCCAAGGCGCGGCATTATCTCTACCGCATTACCAATCGCCGTGCTCCGCCGGCCCTGGAGAAAGGCAAGGTCTGGTGGGTGCCCAAGCCGCTGGATGCCGCAGCCATGCACGCGGCAGCGCAGGTGCTGGTCGGCCGACACGATTTCACCACCTTCCGCTCCTCGCAATGCCAGGCGAACAGCCCTCTGCGTACGCTGGACCGGCTTGATGTTGCCCGCGAAGGCGACATGATCGAGATTCGTGCCTCTGCGCGATCCTTCCTGCACAACCAGGTGCGTTCGATGGTCGGCTCGTTGAAGAAGGTCGGCGAGGGCGCCTGGACGGGTGCCGATCTGAAGGCCGCTCTGGAGGCCTGCGACCGTTCGGCCTGTGGGCAGGTTGCTCCGCCGGATGGCCTCTTTCTTGTTCGGGTCGACTACTGACCTTCACTCCGTGATCGCGACGCCCAGCAGCGACTGCAGGGCGAACAGTACGGCCAGCGAGCCTATGAACATGCCGACGAAGACTGCGGTACCCACAGCGGCGCCCTTGCCGATCGCCGCATTGGTCATGCGCCAGATCATCACCATGGTGAGAATGAAAAGCGCGAGCGACAGCAGGCCGGCGGCCTGGCCGGCCGAGGGTATGAAAAGCCTGACCAGGGCAGCGGGCAGCATGATCCAGGCCACGATGGCCGATGCCCAATTGCTGGCTACGACATAGTGAACGAAGCGGGTCCCGATGCCGGCGCGGGGGGCGATGACTGCCAGGCCGACCAGCGGCAGTACCCAGGTTGCAACATCTATCGTGCCCAGCCGCAGCACCAAACCGAACCGCGCGGCCACGGCGTCGGGATCGCCGATCTCGTTGGCAATGCCTACCCAACTGACGATCATTGCCGGCAGCGCCACCACGATCGCAAAGAAGGAGTTCCAGAAGCCATCGGCAGAGAGATCGAGCAGTCGCAGGCCATCGGCCTTGCCGAGCATCAGTCGCCAGGCCCCCGACAGAGCAGCTTGGATTTCATCCGACGAAATCAAATCATGCCGCTCCTTTCACGAACCAATCCTCGATGAAGCGTTGATAGACCTGCGTCAGGGTTTCAAGATCGGCCAGGGCGACGCGCTCGTTCACCATGTGCATGGTCTTGCCCACCAGGCCGAATTCAACCACCGGGCAATAGTCCTTTATGAACCGGGCATCGGAAGTGCCGCCCGAAGTGGAAAGGGCGGGCGTGCGGCCGGTCACGGCTTTCACGGCCGCCCCCAAGGTGTTGATCAGCCGTTCGTCCCGGGTGAGAAACACATGGCTCGGCTGGTCGCGCCATGCGAGTTCATACTCGATCGGTTCGCGCCGGCCCTTCCGATAGGTCTTGCGTCGGGTCGCCGCATCAAGGCGATTGTGGATTTCCGCCTGCAACGTCTCGGCTGTCCAATTGTCATTGAAGCGCACGTTGAAGGCGGCTGTCGCGCGGGCCGGGATGACATTGGTTGCCGTGTTCCCCACGTCGATGGAGGTGACTTCCAAATTGGTCGGTTGGAAGTCGGCCGTTCCTTCGTCGAAAGCCGGGCGCAGAAGCGCATCCACCAGCGTCATCAGCCCGCGAACCGGATTGTCGGCGAGGTGCGGATAGGCGGCATGCCCCTGCCGTCCCTGGACGGTCACGGTTCCGGAAAGCGAGCCGCGGCGGCCGATCTTGATCGCATCGCCGAGTTGGTCGGGATTGGTCGGTTCACCGACGATCGCCGCATCCCATTTTTCGCCGCGCTCCGCTGCCCAGGCAAGCAGCTTGGCCGTACCGTTGATCGCAGGGCCTTCCTCGTCGCCGGTTATGAGCAGGGAAACGGAGCCCTTCGGCCCGCCTGATTTTTCCAAATGCCGCGCGAGGGCTGCAACGAAGCAGGCAATTCCCCCCTTCATGTCCACCGCCCCGCGGCCATACATTTCGCCGCCCGCGACGGCTGCCGAAAAAGGCGGATGCGTCCAGGCCGCTTCGTCTCCTGCCGGCACCACGTCCGTGTGGCCCGCAAACACCAGGTGCGGCCCGTTGCCCGAACGGCGCGCATAAAGATTCTCGACGTCGGGCGTACCTTCCTCCCGAAACACCGGCCGCTCGACGACAAAGCCCAGCGGCTTCAGCATTGCCTCCAGCGCGCTCAAAGCGCCGCCTTCGTTAGGCGTTACCGATGGGCAGCGTATCAGAGCGGCCAGATTGGCGGCGGGATCGGTAGGATTCGTCATGCCGAAGCGATAGTCGAAAGCGCGGCGGCTGTCACGCCGCCGGCCTTTCCTGGGCACTTCAGTCTGGTGAGTTGGTTCGTGCGCCGTAGCGGTTGGAGCCCTTGTCGCCCGGGAAAAGGCAGAGCAGCAGGAAGGCCGCGATCGAAATGACCGGGATGAACAGCACGATGGCCATCAGGCCCGGCTTGCCGAAATCGTGCAGGCGCTTCACCGCCAGCGCCACGTTCGACCAGAGCGAGGCGAGAAAGGCGATAAGGAAAAGCAGCGCCCATGTCTCGCTTTCGGCGGTTCCCTCGGGAACCAGCGTGAAGCGGTAAAGCGGGAAGGCCTGGACGATGGCCACCAGCAGCCCGCCTAGAAAATAGGCAAGCCTGCTCACGCGGCCCGAGGTCTTGAAGAAAAACCAGAAGAGGGGCGGTCTGTCAGTCAAGCGGGTTCGTCCGTGATGGCGGGAGGTCAGGCCATTCGCTGCGCCGGAAAGTGCCTCGGTTTGCCGAAAGGATCAATCTCGGAGCAGCTCGTTGATCGAGGTCTTGGCCCGGGTCTTGGCGTCGACGCGCTTCACGATCACCGCACAGTAGAGGCCGGGTCCCGTTTCGCCGTTCGGAAGGGGCTTGCCCGGCATCGAGCCGGCGACCACGACCGAGTTCGCGGGCACTTCCCCGTAGAAGACCTCGCCGGTGCTGCGGTCGACGATTCGGGTCGACTTGCCGATAAACACGCCCATGCCGAGCACCGATCCCTCGCGGATGATGCAGCCTTCCACCACTTCGGAGCGCGCGCCAATGAAGCAATTGTCCTCGATGATGGTGGGTCCCGCCTGCATCGGCTCCAGCACGCCGCCGATTCCCACGCCACCCGAAAGGTGGACGTTCTTGCCGATCTGCGCGCAAGAGCCGACCGATGCCCATGTGTCGACCATGGTGCCGGAATCCACATAGGCGCCGACATTGACGAAGGAGGGCATCAAAACCACTCCGGGCGCGACGTAGGCCGAGCGGCGCACGATGGCGGAAGGCACCGCGCGGAAACCGGCCCTCTCGAAATCGGTTGCACCCCAGCCCTCGAACTTGGAGGGCACCTTGTCCCACCAGGCGGCTTCGCCTGGCCCGCCCTTGATGACTTCCATGGGATTGAGCCGGAAAGACAGAAGCACTGCCTTCTTGAGCCACTGGTTGACATGCCAGCTGCCGTCGTCGCGCCTTTCCGCCACGCGCGCCTCGCCCCTGTCGAGCAGGTCGAGCGCGGTCTGGATGGCATCGCGTGTCTCGCCTCGCGTGGAGGGCGATACGCTCTCGGGCGCCTCGAAAGCGGCGTCAATAGTCTTTTCCAGGCTGCTGAGATCAGGCCTCGACATCGTGTCTCCATTACCATGCTGTTAAGGGGAGGCCCTTAACCTGTTTAAAAAGCCGCGCGGACCCTATGTGAAGGCTTGACGAGGGTCAATCGCGGGTGCGTCACGGAACGGCGCCTGGGGCGACTATTGGGGATTAACAATCATGGATCCGATGGAGAAGTCGGGCTGGACGCCGCTGTCGCATTCCGATGAAGACCTGGAGCGGGCCAAGGCCGCGCCGGACACGCCGCAGACCAGGGCTCCCACCTACCGCCTGGCGTGGAATGACGAGGAATTCATGACCCGCCGCGAATTGCGGCCGGTTCGCCTCCAGCTTGAACTGCTCAAGCCGGAAATGACCCTTGCAGAGCGCGGCATCCGTTCCACCGTCGTCCTGTTCGGCGGTGCCCGCCTGCCGGAGCCGGGCGGCGATGCCTGGGCCGCAAAGAACGAGACGCAGAAGCGGAACCTCGAAAAGAACAGCATTTACTACGAGGAGGCACGCAAGTTTGCCCGGCTGTGTTCGCAGCATTCGGCGGCTTCCTACTATCGTGAGTTCGTCGTCGTTACCGGCGGCGGCCCGGGAGTGATGGAGGCCGGCAATCGCGGTGCGGCCGATGTCGGCGCCCCGTCCATCGGGCTGAACATCGTTCTGCCGCACGAGCAGGCGCCCAACGTCTATGTAACGCCGGATCTGTGCTTCAACTTCCACTACTTCGCCATTCGCAAGATGCATTTCGTCATGCGCGCCAAGGCGGTGGCCGTGTTCCCGGGCGGCTTCGGCACGCTGGACGAATTCTTCGAGACGCTGACGCTGATACAGACGGGACGCATGGAGCGCGTACCGGTCATCCTGTTCGGCAAGTCATTCTGGGAGAAGGCCATAAACCTAGATTTCCTGGCCGAGCAGGGCACCATCTCGCCCGGCGACCAGGATATCATCGACTATGTGGATACACCGAAGAATCCTTGGGCGCCAACCAACGAATTTTATGGCTTTAATG
>QGUU01000077.1 GCA_003242525.1 Pseudomonadota bacterium
CCGCAATCTGGCCTACCTTTCGCTGGTTGAAGTCCTTTATGGCTATCCGCTCGACGGCGTGGTGCTCACCATAGGCTGCGACAAGACCACGCCGGCGCTGCTGATGGCGGCCGCCACGGTCAACATACCGGCGATTGCCCTGTCGGTCGGCCCGATGCTGAATGGCTGGCACAGGGGAAAGCGCACCGGCTCGGGCACCATCGTCTGGGAATCGCGCCAGAGACTCTCCGCCGGCGAGATCGACTATGACGAGTTCATGGAAATCGTCGCGTCATCCGCACCATCGACAGGCTATTGCAACACCATGGGCACGGCCACGACCATGAACAGCCTCGCGGAGGCGCTTGGCATGCAATTGCCCGGATCGGCCGCCATTCCCGCGCCCTATCGCGAGCGCGGGCAGATTTCGTACGAAACGGGGCGCCGTATAGTCGAGATGGTACACGAAGACCTCAAGCCATCCGACATAATGACCCGTGAGGCCTTCGAGAACGCCATAGTCGTCAACTCCGCGATCGGCGGCTCCACCAATGCTCCTATCCATCTGAACGCCATTGCGCGTCATCTCGGCGTGCCGCTCGACAATGATGACTGGCAGAACATCGGCCACAAGATACCGTTGCTGGTCAATCTGCAGCCGGCCGGCGAATATCTCGGTGAGGACTACCACCGCGCCGGCGGCGTGCCGGCCGTCGTTGCCGAACTTATGAGGGCCGGGCTTCTGCCGCATCCCGACGCCATAACAGCCAACGGCAAGACGATAGGGGAAAACTGCGCCAGGGCCGAGAACCTGAACCGGGACGTCATCCGCCCGGCTTCCGATCCGTTGATGCAGGAGGCTGGCTTCATAAACCTGAAGGGCAATCTGTTCGACAGCGCCATCATGAAGACAAGCGTGATCTCGAAGGAGTTCCGCGAGCGCTATTTGTCCAATCCGGAGGACCCGGATGCATTCGAGGGCAAGGCCGCAGTCTTTGATGGACCGGAAGACTATCACGCGCGCATCGACGATCCGTCGGAAGGCATCGACGAGCATACGATCCTGTTCATGCGTGGCGCCGGGCCGATCGGCTATCCGGGCGGTGCGGAGGTGGTCAACATGCAGCCGCCCGCCTACCTCATCAAAAAGGGCGTGCACTCTCTACCCTGCATTGGCGATGGCCGTCAGTCCGGCACATCCGGCACGCCGGCCATCCTCAACGCCTCGCCGGAGGCGGCCGCCGGCGGTGGCCTGGCACTGCTCAGGACGGGCGACCGGATACGGATCGACCTGCGCAAGGGCACGGCGGACATACTGATATCGGACGAGGAACTGGCCGCTCGCCGCGCCGCGCTCAATGGCTCCGGCTACAGCTTTCCGGATCACCAGACGCCCTGGCAGGAAATCCAGCGCGGCATTGTCGACCAGTTCTCGGAAGGCATGGTGCTGAAGCCCGCGGTGAAATATCGGGACGTTGCGCATACCGCCGGGGTTCCCAGGGACAATCACTGACGCCTTTTTCTGCCTCATGGCCGAACGCCGGGCAGCACCCGGCGCTCTTTGCAGTGGCTATGAACCGCAGCGCGGGGAGCAAGCTCCCCTCGGGAAGCCGGCTCATCCGCCCATGGCGCTACGCGGCAGATGGATCAGATCGCCGAAGCGTGCCCGCAGCTTGTCGTCCAGGCTTCGCGGCACGTGGCGGGGGAACCGTTCTGCGAGGATGCGCTTCTTCTCCGCAATCGCGCGCTGCAATATGTCTGGCTTGCCCTTTTCGTTCCATTCCTTGGGCGAGAAGCGGTCGCCTACGGCGGGGTAGAAATACTCAGTCTGCATCAGCTTCAGCGTCTGCTCATGGCCGAGATAGTGCCCCGGCCCGTTCAGGCAGACATCTGCAATTGTGTCGATGGACAGAGCCGCATCCGTGACCTCGATGCCGCGCACGCAGCGTTGGCACATGCCCAGCATGTCATTGTCGATGATGAGGCTTTCCAGGCAGAAGCCGAGCAGCGACGCGTGCATGCCGGCCGATTCGTAGACGAGATTGAGCCCGGACAGACCGGCCATGACATTGGTTATGCCCTTCTCGAAGCCGGACTGGATGTCGGGCAGTTTGGAATCGGCCATGCCGGCGGCCGAACCGCCCGGCAGGTCGTAAAACTGCGCCATCTGCGCGCAGGCGGACGTAAGCAGCGCCTGTTCGGCCGAGCCACCGGACATGGCGCCAGTGCGCAGGTCCGAGACGAAGGGCCAGGTGCCAAAGATCGCCGGGTGGCCAGGCTTCAGGGCGTTCACATAAATGAGGCCGACCAGAACCTCGGCCACGGCTTGCACCACTGCCCCGGCAATGGCCGCCGGCGCGGTGGCGCCAGCCTGGCCTGCCGAGAGCAGCAGGATGGGGATGCCGCCCTCCACGCAGGCCTCGAGCACGCCGCAGGCGTCCTCGGCGAACTTCATCGGAGGCACGACAAAGCAGTTGGAATTGGAAACGAATGGCCGTGCCCTGAAATTCTCCTCGCCGCCTGCGATGGCATAGAGCATTTCCAGCGCCGGCTGCACGTTCTCACGCACGGTGAAGGACGTGCCCACATGCTTGGAGGTCCCCATCACGCAGGCGTAGAGCGTGTTGAAGTCCATATCGAGTGGATCGGGAACGTCGCGTGGCACCATGGGCCGCTGGAAGAAGTGGATGTTGTCCAGCGAGTCGACGATGCGAGCGGCATCGTAAATATCCTGGAGAAGCGATTCCCGATATTCGCGCTTCTCCACGTCTACCAGATGCACGGCCGCCCCGGCCGTGCCGTAATATACGCGCTTGCCCTGTACCACTATGTCATGTTTCGGGTCCTGGCCGTAAAGCGTGAAATTGCGGGCCGCCTTCTTGATCGTGTCGAGCACGAGATTGCGGGGAAAGCGCAACCTGCCGTCTTCGCCCAGCGTGGCGCCGGCCTTCGTCATCACTTCGATGCAGGATGGAATCGCGTTGGCGAATCCCACCGTTTCCAGCAGCGTCAGCACTGCCTCATGGATGCGTTCAACATCGTTCTGGTTCAACGGGGCGTAACGGCCGCCTTCAAGGCCCGGCCGCACTGGCCTTATGTCATCGGCCAGGGGCGCCGCCCGCATTGCACGGCGGGCTTCGCGCCCTCCGGAACGCCGAGAACGGGGCTCCTCGCCCGGAACCCCTTGCGTTTCAACGACAATAGACATGTCAGGTACTCCAACCATCAAGGCGAAACGAGATGTGCCGGTTGGTCCCGGGCCGTTCCGCGTCCTTCCCTGACGCGCCACTATGACGTTGCGCCGAGCCCGGGCTATGAGCCAGCGGTTCTCGGCGGATGGGCCAGGCTGCAACGCCTTCCGTCGCCGCCGAACCGTACCCGCCGCATGGCCGATCAAAGCGGGCTACGGCAGGGCCATCCGGCCGAATGCGGATTCATCGCGATGCAAGGGTCCCGGCATTCAGTGCCCTCCCACAGTGGGAGGGCCATTCGCTCATGCCGCTGCAGGTCTGCGTCCCGCCGCGGTGGCAAGTTCGCGTATGCCTGGTTCGATATGCTGCAGGGCGATGGACGAAAAGCCCAGTCGCATGAACCGCGTAGGCTGCTCGGAGCGGTCGAAGAATCGGTCGCCGGGTTCGATGATGACGCTACGGCTGGCTGCTGCGGTTGCAAGCGCGCGTGCGTCCGTGCCGCGCGGTCCTTCCAGCCAGAGTGAGGTGCCGCCGGCCGAATCGGTCGGGCGCCATTCCGGCAGGAAGGCCGAGATCGCATGAATCAGTCGCTTGCGGCGTTCCTCGAAGGCTGCTGACAGCCGGCGCACCAGCGCCTCGTGATGACCCAGCGACAGGAAAAGCGCCACTGCGCGCTGGTTGTTGGCGGGAGGATGCCGCAGCATGAAGCGCCGCAGAGCCCGCAGTTCCGCAATCAATCCTGCCGAGGCGACGATGTAGCCAAGGCGCAGTCCCGGCGCCAGCGTCTTCGACATGGAGCCGACATAGATGACGCGGCCGGATCGGTCGACGCTCTTGAGCGCCTGCTGCGGCGCCTCGTCCAGCAGCTGGCTGTCGTAACCATCCTCGATGATGATCTGGTTGTAGCGATTGGCTCGCGAAAGCAGATCCTGCCGGCGGTCCGCCGACAGAGGCACCATTGTGGGGCAATGATGACTGGGCGTGACGAAGACGAACTCGGCATCGCTGGGGATGGCCGATGTCACGATTCCCGAACCATCGACCGGGACAGGCTGAACGTCGGCGCCCGCGAGCTTGAAGATTGAACGGGCATCCGGATAGCCGGGATCTTCCATTGCCACTTTCGATCCCTTGGTCATCAGCAATGTGGCCAGCATGTAAAGGGCATTCTGCGCCCCCAGCGTGACGATGATTTCGTCCGGATTGGCGAAGATGCCGCGGCGCGGAAGCAGCCGGGCCTGGATCTGTTCGATCAGCAGCGGATCGTCGCGGTCGACCATGTCAGACGCCCAGTTGCGGATTTCCAGCACGGCAAGCGCCATGCGGTTGCACTCGCGCCATTCCGCAGTCGGGAACAGGGCGGGGTCGAACTGTCCATAGACGAAGGGATAGGACGCCTTGATCCAATTTTCGTGCTTGGCCGGGGGCGGCATGTCGCTGGCGGCGATCTGCCGGCGCTTCTTCCAGTCGATCTCGTTCGACTGCTCGGGAGCCTTTTGCGGGCGGGCCGGGGTGGTCAGCACTTCGGGATTGACGAAATGTCCACGCCGCTCCTTGGCGATGAGGAAACCCTGGTCAACGAGTTGCTGGAACGCGAGCACCACGGTGCCGCGCGCAACTCCGAGCTTTTCGGCCAGGATGCGGCAGGAGGGGAGCGGCATCGACGCCGCGATCTGGCGGTCAAGGATGGCTGCGACGATCGCCTGGCGTATCTGCGCCTGCAGCGTCTGCCCGGATTCCGGCGAGATGCGGAACAGGCCGGACCATATGGCGGTGTCGTTGCGCTGTGGCATAATAAGGCCCTCCTTGATGGTCATCCGTTTTAATCTTTGTGGACCAGTGCACTCTAGCCTTGGCACAAGTGATTGCGCCAATCAATAATTCTGATTTTTCCGATTTATGCCAGTGATCGTTGCGGCCAGAAGAAGGTTGAAACGATTGAGCTGAGACCCGATAGTCTGAGTCGGGTTTCCTGCGGGAAAATGCACCGCGAAGCCTCTCGGGAAACAAACCCTTCGTTCGGAGCCTCCCTTGGACCACTCTGCCTTTGCCCAGCAGCTTTCCGCCCTCAAGGCGCATCGCGCTACTCTCCCCACGGATATGCGCGCGGTTTTCGCCGCCGACCCGGCGCGTTTTGATCGTTTTTCTGCAACCGATGGTGATCTTCTGCTGGACTATTCCAAATGCGCCGTCGACGCGGAGGCGATGCGCCTGCTTGGCGAGCTCGCTGCCGCCGCGGGAGTGGGGGACAAGCAAGCGGCCATGTTCGCGGGCCGGCACATCAACATCACCGAGGATCGGGCCGTTCTGCACACGGCGTTGCGCGACGTCGATGGCAAGCCCCTTGATGTCGACGGGCAGGACATCCGCAAGGACGTGCGATCCGTGCTTGGTGCCATGAGCGCCTTTGCGGAGGCCGTGCGGTCGGGAAAGGCGGCAGGCGCCACCGGGAAGAAGATCACCGATGTGGTCAATATAGGCATCGGCGGTTCCGACCTCGGGCCGGTGATGGCGACGCTTGCGCTGGCCCCGTATCACGACGGGCCGCGCACGCACTACGTGTCCAACATCGACGGCGCGCACATTCACGATACGCTCAAGGGGCTTGAGCCCGAGACGACGCTGTTCATCATCGCTTCCAAGACCTTCACCACGGTCGAGACCATGACCAATGCCGAGACGGCGCGAAGGTGGGTCGAGAGCCGGCTTGGCACAGGCGCGGTGGCGCATCATTTTGCCGCCGTCTCCACCGCGCTGGATTTGGTCGCGAATTTCGGAATCCAGCAGGATCGCGTATTCGGCTTCTGGGATTGGGTTGGAGGGCGCTATTCCGTGTGGGGCGCCATCGGCCTGCCGGTGATGATCGCAGTCGGGACCGAAAATTTCCGTGCGTTTCTGTCTGGTGGCCATGAGATGGACGCGCATTTCCTGAATACGCCGCTGGAAAAGAACTTGCCGATGCTGCTCGGTCTTATGGGCTACTGGCACCGTGTCGTGTGCGGCTATCCGGCACGGGCGGTCATCCCTTATGACCAGCGTCTTTCCCGGCTGCCGGCCTACCTGCAGCAATTGGACATGGAGTCGAACGGCAAGAGCGTCACCGTCGAAAGCGCTCCGGTATCAACTCCCACCGGGCCGCTCGTGTGGGGCGAGCCGGGCACGAACGGGCAGCATGCCTTCTTCCAGTTGCTTCACCAGGGCACGGATGTGATTCCCGTCGAGTTCCTGGCAGCCGCCGTCGGCCATGAGCCGGAACTGAAGCACCATCACGACCTGCTGCTGGCCAATTGCCTGGCCCAGTCGGAAGCGTTGATGAAGGGCCGCACGCTCGAAGAGGCGCGCGCGCAGATGCTGGCAAAGGGTCAGGATCCGGACTTCGTTGACCGCATCGCACCCCAACGGGTGTTTTCCGGAAACCGGCCCTCCATCACCATCCTGTACGAGAAGCTTGACCCGCGCACGCTGGGCCGCCTCATTGCGCTCTACGAGCACCGGGTCTTCGTCGAAGGCGTGCTCTACGACATCAATTCCTTCGACCAATGGGGCGTCGAGCTTGGGAAGGAACTGGCGACAAGCCTGCTCCCTGTCGTAGAAGGCAAGGAAAACGCCGCGGGCAGGGATGCCTCGACCGCGGGGCTGGTGAAACACATCCACCGGCTGCGCGGGGAGTAGTTGTGGCGATCAAGGGCATTCTCTTCGATAAGGACGGCACGCTGGTGGATTTCAACGCCACCTGGTTTGCCATTGCCGACCTCATGGCGCTGGAGGCCTCGCAAGGCGACCGGCGCAAGGCAGACTCCCTGCTGGAACTTGGCGGCTATGATTTTGCCAGCCGTCGGTTCAAGGCGGATTCCATATTCGCTGCCGGCACGAACCGCGAAATCGTGGACCTGTGGTTTCCGCACCTTCCCGAAGAAGAGCGCCAGCATACACTGCGCCGTTTCGACGACATCACCGCGGTCCGCGCGGCAGAAATGGCGGTGCCGCTGCCGGGAGTGCCGGAGTTCCTGGCTTCACTCCATGCGCGATCCTATCGTCTTGGCGTCGCCACCAACGATTCCACTACCGGCTGCGAGAAGATGCTGCGGGCGCTCGGCATCGCGCAACTGTTCGACGCAGCATATGGATACGACGCGGTGGCCAACCCCAAGCCGGCCCCGGATACAATCAATGCATTCTGCGACCTGACGGGGCTGAAGCCGTCGGAAGTAGCGATGGTCGGTGATAATCGGCACGATCTGGAAATGGCTCGTGCCGGCGGCTGCGGCCTGGCGATCGGCGTTCTGTCGGGAACCGGCACCCGCGAGTCGCTGGCGCCCATGGCCGATGTCGTGCTGGACTCCGTGATAGGCCTCCAGCCCCTCCTGGAAGAAATTGCGTAGGCCTGGCGGCAGCTCGCGACGGCCTAGCGGTGCACATTGGCGGTCATTGGCGAGGCCCAGGGAATAGCCGAAGGGGACTGCTGGGTTTGCCTTCCTGTCCTGCAGGACTGACAAAGTGTTTCCCCGCGATTCCAAATGTGTCCCCTATCGGACGCCCCGTGAGGGAACTTGCCTCATTTGGCCCCACATCACCGCCCTTAACGCTCCGTTAAGACCAACGGAGAACCGGAGATGCAGCTTTGCAACCGCGCGGCTCTGGCCGTGACCGCGCTCGCTGCCGGCCTTGTTGCCGGTTTCACCACCACTCCCGCCGCTGCTCAATGCGGCCGCGCTTCCTGGTACGCCCTGCATTCGCGTACAGCCTCGGGCGAGCGCATGAACCCGTCCGACCTTACAGCCGCCCATCGCAGCCTGCCCTTCGGCACCCGCATCAAGGTCACCAATCGCCGCAATGGCAAGAGCGTGGTGGTCCGCGTCAACGATCGCGGCCCCTTCGTGCGTGGGCGCGTGGTGGATCTTTCTCGGGGCGCCGCAAAAAAAATCGGCATGATCAGTTCCGGGCACGTCCCCGTGTGCCTGTCGCGCCTCTAGCCTGCCCAGCAGGAGTTGCGGCGAGCCGAAGTTCGGTTCTTTCGGCCGCCGCAGCCGGTGGAACCATCATATTTGTGTAGATTGGGCCAGGATCAGGCTTAATTCACGCAACGTTACCTATTGCACCGCAGCAATATAGCGCTAACTTCATTCATGAATGAATGTTTGGCGCGGGCCTTTTCCTGGATCTCGCCGGGGCAACAGGGCTTGATGATCTATCAGCTTTACGAAATAAACCATGCCGCACTACAGCCGGCGCGAGCAATGGCCGACACGGTCCGTCTGCTCTACACAAATCCCCTGAATCCATGGTCGCACACGGCACTCGGGCGCACGATGGCGGCCGGGGCCGAACTTTTCGAGCGCAGTACGCGCCGCTATGGCAAGCCGGAATTCGGCATCGACAGCACTGTGGTGGAAGGCAGGACGGTGCCTGTCGTGGAGGAAATCGTCTGGGCGCGGCCGTTCTGCAATCTCGTCCATTTCGAGCGGGATTTGCCTGCTGGAACCAAGGCTGGTCCGAAGCTGCTGATCGTGGCGCCCATGTCGGGCCACTATGCGACCCTGCTGCGCGGCACGGTGCAGGCCATGCTGCCTCATGCCGACGTCTACATCACGGACTGGGTGGAGTCCCGCAGGGTGCCGGGGGTGGTGGGTCGGTCGGCCCTGGTGGTTTAAATAGATTACCAATTCGGATGTTTCACCCATCTGGGCCTTG
>QGUU01000542.1 GCA_003242525.1 Pseudomonadota bacterium
CTGGTTTTGTAAAGCCGGGCCACTCCGAAGTGATGCCCGGTGAGACCGATATCAGCACCCGTATTGCGGGCGATATAGATCTCAACATCCCCATTCTTTCTGCGGCGATGGACACCGTGACCGAGGCGCGGCTCGCCATCGCGATGGCTCAGGCGGGGGGTATCGGCGTCATCCATCGCAACTTCTCCCCTGCCGAGCAGGCCGAGCAGGTCCGCCAGGTAAAAAAATTCGAGTCCGGCATGGTGGTGAACCCGGTCACGATCGGGCCGGAGGCGACTTTGGCCGATGCGCTGGCGCTGATGAAGGAGCACGACATTTCGGGCATTCCCGTTGTCGAGAACGGCGGCTCGGGCGGTCATAAGACTGGCCGGCTGGTTGGCATCCTGACCAACCGCGATGTCCGCTTCGCCTCCGACCCCACGCAGAAGGTTTTCGAGCTGATGACGCGCGAGAACCTGATTACGGTAAAGGAAAGCGTCGATCACGAGGAGGCGAAACGCCTTCTCCATCAGCACCGCATCGAAAAGCTGCTGGTGGTTGACGGCAGGGGCAATTGCGTAGGCCTCATTACCGTGAAGGACATCGAGAAGTCACGGCTCAACCCCCATGCGGCCAAGGACGCGCAGGGAAGGCTCCGTGTCGCTGCCGCCACCAGCGTCGGCGACGACGGCTTCGAACGGGCCGAGCGTCTGATCGACGCAGGCGTTGATTTGCTGGTGATCGATACTGCCCACGGCCACTCCCAGCGCGTGCTCGATGCGGTGACACGGGCGAAGAAGCTCTCCAACGCAGTCCGCATCATTGCAGGCAATGTCGCCACCGGCGAAGGCACGCAGGCGCTTATCGACGCCGGTGCCGATGGGGTCAAGGTGGGCATCGGGCCAGGATCGATCTGCACCACGCGCATCGTTGCCGGCGTCGGCGTACCGCAGCTTTCGGCGATCATGTCCGCTGTGGAGACGGCCCAGAAGGCCGGCGTTTCGGTTATCGCAGACGGCGGGATAAAGTACTCCGGCGATTTGGCAAAGGCACTCGCGGCCGGCGCGGATGCGGCCATGATCGGTTCGCTTCTGGCCGGTACGGACGAGAGTCCGGGCGAGGTCTACCTATACCAGGGCCGCTCGTTCAAGGCCTACCGGGGCATGGGTTCCGTTGGCGCCATGGCGCGTGGATCTGCCGACCGCTATTTCCAGGCCGAGGTGCGAGACACGCTCAAGCTGGTGCCGGAAGGCATAGAGGGACAGGTGCCTTACAAGGGGCCGGTTGCGGGTGTGCTGCATCAGCTTGCAGGCGGCCTGAAGGCTGCCATGGGCTATGTGGGCGGCCGGAATCTCGCCGAGTTTCGCGAGCGCGCCACCTTCGTGCGCATCTCAAACGCCGGGCTGCGCGAGAGTCACGCTCACAATGTGACCATTACGCGCGAGAGCCCAAACTACCCGGGCGCAATCTGAGCGGTTGGGGTGGTCCAGCAGGCGAGGAGCGGCCGTGCTAGCAGTTCAGGTCGAACAGGGCTATGCGGCGCTTCTCGAACTTGATGCCGATTTCGCCGCGTATCAGGCGCAGCGCCGCTTCGCCGAAGACCGCGCGACGCCAACCGTGCAGGGCAGGAACGTCCGCCTTTTCGCCCTCTGCGGCGATGCGATCGACGTCATCGGATGAGGCGAGGACTTTTGGCGCTACGCCTTCCCTTTCGGCAATGATGCGCAGAAGTACCTTGAGCAGTTCCGCGGCCGCACCGGTGCCTTCCGGCGGCTGATGGCTCTTGGGCAACTTGGGCAGCCGATCCTTCGGAATGGCAAGTGCTGCGTTAACGGTTTCAAGCAGCGAGGCAGCCGAGGAAGAACGTTCCCAACCCTTCGGCGTCGTGCGCAACCTTCCGAGAGCCGCCGCATCGCGCGGTTGCTGCTGCGCGATCTCATAAAGGGCATCATCCTTGAGAATGCGCCCGCGGGGAACGTCTCGTTCGCGAGCCTCGCGCTCGCGCCAGGCTGCTACTGCCTGAAGAACAGCCAGTTCCTGCGGCTTGCGCACGCGCATCTTGAGCCGCTTCCAGGCATCCTCCGGCCGAATGTCATAGGTGCCGCGAGAGGTAAGAACTTCCATTTCTTCCTTGAGCCAGTGGGCCCGGTTCTCGCGCTCCAGCTGCGTCTTGAGATGCAGATAGACATTGATCAGGTGGGTGACATCGGCCAACGCATATTCCAGTTGCTTGTCAGACAACGGTCTCTGCCGCCAATCGGTGAAACGCAAGGATTTGTCGAGTTGCACGCCGGTGATCTTCTGGACAAGCTGGTCATAGGAAACAGCATCGCCAAAGCC
>QGUU01000543.1 GCA_003242525.1 Pseudomonadota bacterium
GACATCCGGGCGGTTCGCTGCGCCACCGCGCCGGCGAAATCGACGGCAAACCCGGCATGGAATGGGCTGCAGAGGCGGTGGCAAGCCTGCGGGAGGCTGGGCATACCGTGCTTGCGCGCACCACCGCCTTCGGTATCTACGATCACAATCTCGTGGCGCTCAACCAGCGTCACGACGACGGCAGGCCGGATACGCTCTGGCGCGTACGGCCGCGCCGCATCGTGCTTGCAACAGGCGCGATCGAGCGACCGGTTCCTTTTGCGAACAATGATTTGCCCGGCATTCTTTCTGCCGACGCGGCACTGGCCTATCTGCGTCGCAACGCAGTCCTTGCCGGGCGCAAGGTGGTTGTTGCCACCAACAACGACAGCGCCTATGAGCCCGCGGCCGCGCTCGCGGAAGCGGGTGCCTCGGTAACGGTGGTCGATTGCCGCGGCGACAGCCGCCGGGCAGCACCCGATCTCCGTGTACTGGCAGGGCGCCTCGTCTCGGCCGCGCGCGGCCGCATGTCCGTCGAGAGCGTGGCGCTGGACGATGGGACGGTCCTGGAGGCTGACTGTGTTCTTGTGTCAGGCGGGTGGACACCGACGGTTCACCTCTACTCGCAGGCAAGAGGCAGGCTGGCCTGGAACGAGGAACTGGCAGCCTTCCTGCCGGGCAGCGCCGTGGAAGGGATTGGCTGCGCTGGCGCAGTTGCCGGTACGGTTTCGCTTTCGCAAGCCCTTGCAAGCGCAGCTCCAGCCTTGGGCGACCTGGGCTCCCCGTCGTCACCCGCCCCACGCAGCACGGGGGTGGAAGCCACCCTCGGCGTCGTCGCCCTGTGGCCAAAACCCAGTGCCAAGGGGCGCGTATGGATCGATTATCAGAGCGACGTAACAGCCAAGGACGTTGAACTGGCTGCGAGGGAGAACTTCGTCTCGGTCGAGCACCTGAAGCGCTACACGACGCTTGGCATGGCTACGGACCAGGGCAAGACGTCGAACCTCAATGGCCTTGCCCTGCTCTCGGACGTTACCGGTCGCGCGATCCCCGAAGTCGGCACCACGACTTACAGGCCGCCTTTCACGCCCGTGCCTTTCACCAGCTTCGCCGGAGCAAGGCGTGGCAGCCTTCTGGCGCCCGTGCGCCGGCTGCCTCTGGAGACCGTTCATCGCTCGGCGGGAGCAGTCTTCCAGGAATATGGCGGCTGGCTGAGGCCCGCATGCTATGGGCCGGAGGACGCGAGGAGGGCCATGCAGGATGAGGCGAGGCGTGCCAGGGAAAGCGTTGGGCTTTTCGACGGGTCTACGCTCGGCAAGATCGAGGTGATCGGTCGGCAGGCGGCGGAATTCGTTGATTTCATTTACTACAATACGATGTCCACGCTGAAGCCGGGCCGCTGCCGCTACGGTTTCATGCTGTCGGAAAATGGCGTGGTGTTCGACGACGGCATATTGATGCGGCTCGACGAGCACCGTTTCGTCGTTTCCTGCTCCAGTTCCCACGTGGCAGCCGTGCATGCGCGGCTCGAAGAATGGCGGCAGGATCGTTTTGGCCGTGCAGCCGTCTATATCCACAATGCAACGTCCAGCCTCGCCACGCTGACTGTGTCGGGACCCCGGGCGCGGGATCTGCTTGCGACCCTCGACCTCGGCCTAGCCCTGGACGACGAAACCCTGCCGCATATGGCGGTCGGGCATGGCAGCTTTGAGGGTGCCGAACTGCGGGTAGCCCGTGTCAGCTTCACCGGCGACCGTAGCTACGAACTCTCCATCCGGGCAGACCGCGCTGACCGGCTGTGGGCCCGGCTGCAGGAGGCCGGCCAGCAATTCGACGCAGTCACCATTGGCCTTGAGGCGCTGATGATCCTTCGCGCTGAGAAGGGTTACATCGTTATCGGCAAGGATACGGACGGCACTACCATGCCGCACGATCTCGGGGTCGCCGGGCCGCGTTTGAAACGCACGTCAGAATATGTCGGCCGCCGTTCGCTGTTCACTGAGGATGCCGAACGCTCCGACCGCAACCAGCTTGTCGGCTTGGTCGTGCCGGACGGCCAGCCCCCGCTCGCGCCGGGCGCTCATGCGGTGGAAAAGAAGGATGGTCACAAGCGCAGCATCGGTTTCGTGACTTCCAGCTATTTCAGCCCGAATCTCGGGCGGCCCATCGCGTTGGCCCTGGTTGAGCAGGGCGCCTCCCGTCACGGCGAGACGATAGAACTGCAGCATCTCGGAATACTACGTCGCGCGACCATCGCCGCGCCTTGTGCTTTCGATCCGGAGGGGAGGCGCCTGCATGCGTAACTTCGAGGAAAAATGGCCCTGTCCTTA
>QGUU01000544.1 GCA_003242525.1 Pseudomonadota bacterium
GGGCGCAAGCGGGCCGGCGGCCATAGGCAAGGTCATGGCCCTGCTCAAGCAGCGCTTGGCCGGCGTGCCGTAATGGCCGAGGTCGCTTTACAGGTGAAGGCCCGCCTCGCGTGATCCGGGGTTTCGCCGCATGTGCTGCACGGATAGTCGACGTACCCTGCGGGCCCGTCGGAATAGAAAGTCGACGGGTCTCAGGGACGCCATTCCAGGCCAATGCGCAGCTTGTGCACCAGATCCGGATTGGAAATGAACGGACGCCCGAATGCCACGGCATCCGCGCGTCCTTCGTCCAGGGCCGCCTGCGCCTGTTCCAGGTCATAGCCCTGGTTGGACGATCACCTTGCCGCCGAACTGGCGGCACAGCTCGGCCGTCAGCGCTTCCCGGCCGGGCGCCTCCCGAACGAACAGGAAAGCGATGCCCCGCTGGCCAGTCCGCGGGCCACGTAGCCGAACAGCGCTTCCGGATGGGAATCGCCGATGTCGTGGGCCGTGCCGTAAGGCGACAGATGAACGCCTATGCGGCCCGCACCCCAGATGCCCGAGCAGGCATCGACGATCTCCATCAGGAAACGTGCGCGGTTCTCGACGCTTTGTCGTGCACGGCCGAAGTGATCTTGCGCCAGCCATCGACCTGGGCCGAGGACCAGATGCCCGGCGTACTCGGGTAACCGACCCCCTGAGGCGACACGGAAGTGGCCTCGCTGATGATCAGCCCAGCGCTCGTGCGCTGGCTGAAATATGGTCGCATCAGGTCATTCGGGATTCGTCCGTCGCTGGCGCGCGTACGCTTCATCGGCGCCATCACGATGCGGTTGCGAAGTTCAACCGCCCCCATCTGGATGGGGTCAAACAATGTGGGCATATTGAGACCGATGTTGGAAAGTCAGGGTCAGATCTAAGGGTTTTTACCATAATTTGGACGACACTGCAGCACCGCCAGACCGACGGTCGCTAACAGGTTCTCACCCCTACCGGAACATGGCACAGTTTGCAGTCATTGGACTCGAGCGGTTTAGCAGGCTGGCCTGGACGTCCTCGCCGATGGTCACCAGCACGACGTCGTAATTCTCGCCGCGGCCGCAACGCTCGAACTCTTGAAGCTCGGGCACTCCGTCCTGGGCGTCGATTCCAGTCCCGAGCTCGTCAACAAAATGCGCCGACCGGCTGACCCGTGCGGTCATCGCCGACGTGTCCGACAGCACGACCGTCGAGGAGCTCGGCCTCGAAGGATGAGGTGATGGGCGTGCCAAGAGGCCTTACCCAGATGTTGCGGATGCCCAGGGTCTTGAGGTGGACCACGCAGATGAACAAGCTCGGCGTCAGCCACGTCATCCATCCTGAGGAGGAATGGGGCTGCGCGTCGCGCAGGTGCTGAGCTACCCATGGTCAACGACTACATTCCCATGGGCAATGGTGAGTTCGTGGTCGAGATCCGGGTCAGCGACCGGCTCGACGGCACATCGCTTTCGCGCCTTTTCCAGAACGGCAGCGACGACGTTCCCCAGGTGCTGCTCGTGAAGCACCGCAGCCAGTCCATCGTGCATTCCCCGGAAGACCACGTCCTGTACGCCAAGGACATCCTGGTCCTCTTCGGGACCCTTGAGTCGCTGCGGGCCTTCGCCCCGAAACTGGCCTGACCGCATATTCAGGTTCGATCCCCGCCCTAGCCTGGAGATCCTCAGGCGGATCCGCAAGGGAGGTAACCTCGGGGCCAGCCCTCCGCCGTCCTCGCTTCGGGTTTCCTGGGGCCTCATCCTGCTCGGAACGCTCCTCCTGTGGCTGCCCTTCGCCAGCCGCCACGGCCTGTCGCTCTTCCAGGCGCTGTTCACAGCGACAGCCTCCGTCACCGTGGGGGCCTGACCATCATCGACCTGCGGGACCTGACCCTGTTCGAGCAGATCGTGGTAATCGCCCTCGTGCAGATCGGCGGACTGGGCTCGTCACCTTCGCCATCGTCTCGGCCGTCACATTGGGCCAGCGCCTGAGCCTGAAACAGCAGTCCGTCGCACTGGAAGCCTTCAACCAGACGAACACCGCCCGATTATGGGACACCGCCCTGTCCGTGCTGCGCATCACCTTCACGATCGAGGCCACCGCCGCCTTGCTGCTTTTCCTCTGGTGGTGGGGCAGCGGGCGCATGGCCGCCGCGGAGGCCCTCTATAAGGGGTTTTCCATGCCATCGCCGCCTTCAACAACTCCGGGTACAGCCTGTTCGAAAACAGCCTCGCGTCCCCGGTGGACGACAGCATTTCCATCGCCATCCTGTCGGCGCTGGTCTTCCTCGGCGGCCTGGGGTTCCACATCACCGC
>QGUU01000545.1 GCA_003242525.1 Pseudomonadota bacterium
CCATCGGAGGCGGAAGCGGCTTTCCGCCGGAAGCGGGGACGCTCGCTGCCGAACTCGTCAAGCGTCACGACATCCCAGCCGATCGTGCAGCGCATCTCGTTGATCTCTACGGTACGCGCGCAGAGGAGGTCTTGGCATTCTGCAAGAGGCGGTCTGACGACAGGCCGCTCGTGGAAGGCTGCCAGGTCACGACTGGCGAGATCGCCTTCCTGGTGCAGCACGAGTTTGCCCTCGGCCTCGCGGACGTGCTGCTGCGACGCACGCCGCTGTCGATCCGCGGCATTGTCTCGACCGAACTTACCTGCAGTGCGGCGGCGGTGCTGGCGGATGAGCTCGGCTGGGACGAAGTGAAGACAACAAGGGAAGTCAAGACATTCACCGCGGAACTTGCCGACTATCACGGCGTCTCGCCGGAGATGCTCGACCAGCGCGACAAGAGGAGGAGCTAGCCATGCGCATCAGCACGAAGGCACGGATGAACCGGCTATTTAACGGGGGCGGCTGCCTCGACGTGGCGATCGATCATGGAGTGTGCAACGAGCCGAGCTTCCTCGCCGGACTGGAAGACATGAACGGCGTAGTGGATGCGCTGGTCGCCGCCGGACCGGACGCGATCCAGATGAACTATGGCCAGGCCGACCTGCTGCAGAGCCGTCCCGAGCGGAACAAACCTGCTCTGGTCATGCGCATCGACATGGGTAACACTTACAACGCTCAGCGGCACAGGCATATGTGGGCTTTACTGCAGAACCAGGACGAACCGCTGATCGGCGCGCTTGAGATGGATGCTGCCTGCGTGGTGGTGAACCTCTTCATGCTCCCCGACGAGCCGGATCTCTTCCGCCAATGCGTGGAAAACATCTCGCGGGTGCGCGCCGACTGCCATCGCTACGGCATGCCGCTGATGATCGAGCCGCTGGTCATGCTGCCCAATGAGGTGAGGGGGGGCTACCAGGTCGATGGGGATGCGGACAAGATCGTCACGCTGGTGCGGCTGGCTGCTGAAATGGGCGCAGACATCATCAAGGCCGACCCGACAGACGATCCTGAAGAATTCCATCGGGTGGTGGAGGCCGCGCGCGTGCCGGTGCTGGTGCGCGGCGGCGGCAAGGAGGATCTCAAGACGGTGCTCGCGAAGTCGGCGGTCCTGCTGAAGCAGGGCGCCAAGGGACTGGTGTATGGCCGCAACATCTACCAACACGCCAATCCCGCGGCGGTGGTCAACGCGCTGATGGCGATGATCCATCGCGGCGCGGGGGGCGAGGAAGCGTGGGACATCTACAACCGTGGCTGATCGCGAGCGCTATCTCCTCGGTCTCGACGCCGGCAACACGGTCATCAAGGCGGTGCTGTTCGACACGTCCGGTCGGCAGGTCGCGGCCCATGGTGTCGACGGCGCGACCCACCAGCCCGCGCCCGGCATGTTCGAGCGCTCACTGCCGGAGCTTTGGGAAAATGCCAGGGCGGCGATCTCCGGCTGCATCGCCGCGGCCGGCATCGATGCGCGAGACATCATGGCGATTGGCGTCGCGGGCCACGGAAACGGGCTGTACCTGCTCGATCGGGAGGGCGCGCCGTTGATCGGGATCCAGTCGCTGGATTCACGCGCAGCCGAACTCGCGGCGGAGCTCGATGCTGCAGCAGGGGCGCAGATGCATGCGATTTCCTTGCAGCGGCCATGGCCCTCGCAGACACCTGTCCTGCTCGCATGGCTCAAGCGCCACCGCCGCGAACTCTATGCGAAAGCCGGAACCCTTCTGTTCGCCAAGGATGTGTTGACCTGGCATCTGACGGGCGAGCGGGCCAGCGAGATTTCCGACATGTCGGGCGCCGGGCTGCTGCGGCTGCCTGAGGCCAGCTACGACAGGAGCCTTCTTGCGCTTTACGGGCTGGACGACGCGCAGGCCATGCTTCCGCCGCTGCATCAGCCATCGAGTGCGGTGGGAGTCGTCACCGCTGACGCCGCCGCGGCGACCGGTCTGGCCGAAGGAACGCCCGTGGTGGCGGGCTATTTCGATGTCGTGGCCTCGGCTCTCGGCTCCGGGGCAGTCGGCGTGGGAGCGGCTTCGATCGTTGTGGGAAGCTGGTCGATCAACCAGGTCTTCTCCGACGCGCCGGTGCACGATGAGCGCGTCTTCATGGTCGCTGCCTTTGGTCCCGACCGCTTCGTCAACATGGAAAACAGCGCGACCTCGGCCGCAAATCTGGAATGGTATGTGCGCACGCTGGTCGAGCGCGGCAACCATCACGCCGATCCGTTCGGCTTCGTCAACAGTGCGGTCGCCGAGGTTACGCCCGCACTTCACAT
>QGUU01000546.1 GCA_003242525.1 Pseudomonadota bacterium
CGCCAGTTGGGGCGCGGACAACGTGTGGGCCTGCGCCTTGGATGGCGAGTATCCGGTCTTGTAATCGATGATCTCTGCCTTGCCGCCGTCGAGCAGGTCGACACGATCTGCATAGCCCGACAGGGTCACGCCGGTTGCACCGACGAATGTCTTTTCGGCGCGTTCCTCGGCAAAGCGCTGACGCACCGAAGCGGTCCTTCCCCGCTCCCAGTCGAGTATTTTGACTGCCAGTTTCTCGAAACGCGGCCACCATACCGCCTCGACATCCTGCGGCAGCGCGGCCTCGGCAAAACAGGCGCGACCTATTCCAATCAGCGCCGTCAGGGCAGCCGGGTCACGCGGGTCATCCACTGTCTTGGAAAACCGGTGAAGTATGGCGTGGAACAGCGTGCCACGTTCGGCGGCCCCCGGGTCGCGCAGCAGCGGCTCCACCGGCATCAGGCCTAGAATGCGGCGGGCATAGATGGCATAGGGGTCGCGCCGCAGCGTCTCTATCTCGGTAACGGAGAAATGGCGCGGGCGGACATTCAGCGGCGGCTTTGGCTCGGGACGGGGAGCAAAGTCGATGCGTTCGCCTTCATCGAGTGCGCGGGCCCATGCCAGCAACCGGGCGCCGCGCAGACGCATTGGTTCGGCCCGCTTTTCGCCCAGAAATGTCAGCAGCCGGTGCAGCCAGCGCGAGGGAGATGCAGGCGCATCGCCCGAACGCGCCGAGCGCGTCAGCACCAGCTTCGGCGCGCCTGCCGCCATCTGGAAATCGTGTGCCGCCAGACCAATGCGCCTCTCCGGCGGCTCCAGGTCGATACCCGCGCGCATCAGCCGCGACAGGAAACGATCCCCTTGCGGCTTGCGCGGCCACACGCCTTCATTGAGACCTCCGACCACCAGCGTATCCACGCTCTGCAGCCGGGCTTCAAGCGTGCCCCAGATTGCCACCATGCGATCGGCACCCTGCGAAGGTTTGACCGTCTCGGCGGCAACCAGCGCCTGCACGACATCGGGCCATTCGGCAGGGGTGAGGAGGAAACTTTCGCTTGCGGCAACAAGTTCGCGCAGCAGGCCGGCGAGTTTCTCTCCCGCATCTCCGGCATAGAGGCGGGCCAGAGAACCATCGGCGCTCCTGCCCAGCGCCTCCAGCGCCTCGACGCTGGCGCGAATGGCTTGCGAGAACTCCACCTGCGCACTATCGCGCAGGGCCGCCAGCGGAGCAAAAGCCGCCGCGAGCCGGCCGAGCAGCATGCGCGCCTCTTCGATCCGCGTTGCACTCAGCCTTGCCAGCCAGAAGGGCGGGCGGCTGGCCTCGCCCAGCCTTACCAGCCGCTGCTCGAACAGTTCGGGAAGGGTAGCAATGTCCGGCCTGCCCGTGCCGCCGCGCAGCGCCACCAGTTCGACCGTCCTTTCGGCGCGCCGGACCAGTCCACGGTCCAGACCGGCACAGAGCAGCGGGTGCTTGAGGAGCGAAAGCAGGGCTACCGGGTCGCCGGGGCGGAAGGCCGTTTCCAGCATGAGCCTGAGCAGCGTTGCCGGCGGCGAATCGGAAAGCGGCGAGCCGCCCGAATCGTCGGCGACAATGCCGAAGCGCTTCAGCTCGGAGGCAACCCTGCGCGCCAGCGCCCGGTCGCCAGTGACAAGCGCGGCGCGCCGGCCAGAGTCCTCGACCGCGATCCTGAGCGCGACCGCGATCGCGACGGCTTCCTCCCGCTCATTGGCGGCCTCGACCAGGGTCACGTGCTCAAAGGCTTCTGCAACCTCCCCGTCGGCGATGGCCTGGCGGGTTTCGGTCCAAAGCTCGGTGGTATCAGCCGGCCGCATCGCCTCGCGCAATACCTGGCCGCGCAACCGCAGCGAAGGTGGCGGCGCGCCGAGCTCTTCAACGTCGGACGGCACCATGCCCAACCGATGCAGGAACTTGACCAGCCCGTATTGTGGATGGCCGAGCAGGGCAGGGCGGATGCCCGGTGCGGTGAGCGCTGCGAGAGTCTGTGCATCCATGGCCGTGTCCAGGCCGGGGAGAACCACCGCGCCGGCGGGGAGCCGGGCGATGACGGCGAGCAGATCGGCCGTGGCAGGAATGGAGCCGGTAGAGCCTGCGGCAATGACGGGGCCGGCAGGGGGCGTCCGTTGCAGCCGCGCAGCCTCGAGCCGTATGGCAGCGTTGCGGTGAGCGGCGGGGTCGGAGCGGCCTCGCTCCTGCAATATGGGAGGGCAGGGTTCGGGGACGATCTTGGGGGAATACAGCGGCCACCCCCACCAGCCGCCGGAATTTCCGTCCACAAGACCCCCAACCTTCCCCCCACAGGCCC
>QGUU01000078.1 GCA_003242525.1 Pseudomonadota bacterium
GTCGCCGATACCTGTGTCGTGGTCACGCCGATCCTGCCGGAGCTTGATGACGGCGTGCTGATGACCAATTCTGGAAAATTCGCCCACTATGCGCCCGGAAACACGGGCTATTCGGTGCTCTACGGCTCGCTTGCGGAATGCGTGGAAAGCGCAGTAGCGGGGCGGCCGGTATTTTCCGATCTCGCCACACTTGAGCCGGTGAGTCACGCGCCTTCCAGTGCTGATGACAAGGCGCGACAAGGTCCATCCCGCGGCCTCGGCCGGTCGCCGTGGCTGAACGGCGCAACTGCTTCATCCCTGGACACGGAAGAAAAAAGCGCCCGCGCCGGTGAGACAGCCGGGCGTCCCCATCCGGGCAGGAGCGGTGCGAGCCTGCAGGCGGAAATTCTGGTGTCCGGCACTTCCGGCACGGGCGAAGCACTCGTCCTGACCGCGCCGATCAGCTTCTGGGGTGGCGTCGATCCCATGACCGGGCGCATTGCGGATGTGCGCCACCCGCAGCATGGGCAATCCGTCTCCGGAAAGGTGCTTTTCCTACCCGGGACGATCGGCTCCTCCTCGGCCTCGGCAGTCCTGCTGGAACTGACGCGCAACGGGCGTGCCCCTGCCGCCCTGGTTCTCCACGAGCCGGACGCAATTCTCCTGCTGGGCCTCATCGTCGCAAGGGAAATGGGGTGGAAAACGCCTGCGGCAGTCAGGTTGGATCGTGACCGGTTCGCGCGTTTCCACGGCAGGCAAGTGAAGGTCGAAGACGGCAGGCTGGTTGCGAGTGCGTAGCCCGCTCTCCACGCCAGGCAAAACGGGCTTCGGAGCGCGCGACGCCACGCATTGTCCCTGCCGGACGAATCACGTTTTCAGTGGCAGAACCCGGTCCGGCGGACGGTGGCCGTCAAAGAAGGCGCGGATATTGATGATGACCTTTTCGCCCATGTCGATACGGCCTTCCAGCGTAGCCGACCCCATATGTGGCAGAAGCACCACCTTTCCCTTGGTGGCAAGCTGCAGCAGCCTGGTGTTGAGCGCCGGTTCGTTCTCGTAGACGTCGAGCCCGGCTCCGGCGATCCTGTCCTCCTGAAGCAGCTTGACCAGCGCTTCCTCATCGATGATGTCGCCACGCGCGGTGTTGACGATGTAGGCGGTACGCTGCAGGAGCGCCAGCCGCCTCGCCGAAAGAAGATGGAAGGTGGCCGGCGTGGAGGGGCAATTGACCGAAATAATGTCCATGCGCGCCAGCATCTGGTCGAGGCTTTCCCAGTAGGTTGCCTCCAGTTCGTCCTCAAGCGCCGGCATGACGCGATGACGGTTGTGGTAGTGGATCGACAGGCCGAATGCCTTCGCGCGACGGGCGACAGCCGTGCCGATACGGCCCATGCCGACAATGCCCAGCCTCTTGCCCCAAATGCGGCGACCGAGCATCCACGTTGGCGACCAGCCTGGCCATCCCTTGCCGCCGGGCAGCACGTTGGCGCCTTCGGCGAGCCGGCGGGGAACCGCCAGAATCAGCGCCATGGTCATGTCGGCCGTGTCTTCGGTGAGCACGTTGGGCGTGTTGGTGACGGTAATTCCCTTCTTCGCGGCCGCAGCCACGTCGATCTTGTCGACACCATTGCCGAAATTCGCGATCAGCTTGAGGTTTTCTCCGGCCTGCGCGATCAACGCCGCATCGATCGTGTCGGTAATGGTCGGCACCAACACGTCGGCTTCCTTCACCGCAGCAACAAGTTCGGGCTGGGTCAGCGGCCGATCCTCGACATTCAAACGAGCATCAAAAAGCTCCCGCATCCGCGTCTCGACCGGATCCGGTAGCTTGCGCGTGATGACGACGAGAGGTTTCTTTTTGCCGGCCATGCGCACCCTCGACAGCGGGTCTGTTGAGACCTCTTTAACCAAGAACGGCGAAACTGGAAGACGGTCGCCGCCTGCCGCCTCATGTAGCAAGCAGGGCGACGGAAGACAAAGAAAAAGGGGCGCGCGCGCCGATCTCGGGCACCGCGCCATCGCAAAGTAAGGAACGAAAGTGTTGTCCGGTTTTGCTCGCCTTCGCCTCGTCCTCGGCGCTGTCGTGCTGGGCATGGTCGCGGGCGCGTCGCCGACCCAGGCCCAGAGCGCGGCCCAAACCGTGACGCTGGGCCCCAGCGGCCTGCCGCTGCCGCGATTCGTCAGCCTGAAGTCCAGCCGCGTGAATTCCCGCATCGGGCCCGGCCTGAACTATTCAGTCGGGTGGATGTACACCAGGGCCGGCCTACCCATGGAGATCGTCCAGGAGTATGACACCTGGCGCAAGGTGCGTGACGCGGACGGGTCGGAGGGGTGGATCAACCAGTCACTCCTGTCAGGAAAGCGCACGGCGATCGTGGCGCCCTGGCAGCGCGACAAGAGCGGCACCATCAAGCTGCTCGGCAAGCCCGATAAGAGCGCAACCGTCGTCGCCCTTGTCGAGCCGGGAGTGATGGGAACCATACGGTCCTGCGATGGGACGTGGTGCCAGATGACCCTAGGCGGTCATACGGGCTGGATCGAGCAAACTCTGCTTTGGGGCGCCTATCCGGGCGAAAAGATCAAGGATTGACCCTGCCACGGCCTATGCGGCCAAGATGCGTGTCCTGAAAGCCGGTCGGAAGCTTCAGGCCGTAGCCCAGGAGCCGGTCGATCGCGATATGAGCGGTCCAGACCAGCGCAAGCTCCATGGCAAGCGGAGATGCCGCAACAAGACCTGCAACGCCAAGCAACAGGGGCGCAATCAGATTGTGCAGCGCATTGTAGGTGACCGCGCCCAGGCGCGGTCCAGCCAGGTAGCCAAGCATTGAAAGGTCAGGCAACAGCAACAGCGCGGCGAACAGCCACCAAGACCCGCCCGCATAGCCATAAAGCAGGACAGCCGCGGCTGCCAGCGCCAGCCACTCCAGGCGGATGAGGAGGTCCGTGCCTTTCACCAAAGGCTTCAACTGGTCGTTTTCGGGCGCAGCCTGACCACGACATCCACATTGACGATCTCCATGCCTTCGGGCGGAGCCGGCAGATTGTTCACGGAGATAGGTCCGGTTTCGATGTCGAAAATGCGGTTCTCGCCTTCAATGAAGAAATGGTGATGATCAGACGTGTTGGTATCGAAATAGGTCTTTGAACCTTCCACGGACAGCACGCGCAGAAGGCCAGCCTGGGTGAACTGGTTCAGCGCATTGTAGACGGTGGCGAGCGAAACGGGCACGCCGGCGGCCAGCGCCTCTTCATGCAGGTCTTCCGCAGAAAGATGGCGGTCGCCCTTCGCAAACAGGAGTTCGGCCAGCGCAATGCGTTGGCGCGTCGGACGCAGCCCCGCGTCGCGCACTCTCTTGTCCACCGGGACGTCATCTTTCGGGCGGTTCGAATCCATCGAACTTGTTACCAGCCTGCTCAGCCGCACGCGCGCCGGATGATCCGACAGTCGCCGCCAGCCTCGTCCTGATATATTCTGTCGCCCTCATTCGATCAATAGCGCGCATTGACCCGGCAAGGCCGGCAAGCTAAGCGCAAAGTCGGTTTCCGGCCGGAAGCGGACTATGCTAGAAGGCCGAGACGCGGACAGCGCCTGTCCCAACCCACGGAAGCGAGGAATTTATGGCGGATCGGAAATCGAGCTACGGCTATGAAGAACTGCTTGCCTGCGCTCGCGGCGAGCTGTTCGGGCCGGGCAATGCGCAACTGCCCGCCCCGCCCATGCTGATGTTCGACCGCATCACGGAAATCAGCGAAACCGGCGGGGCCTTCGACAAGGGCTTCATTCGCGCCGAGTTCGACATAAAGCCGGACCTGTGGTTCTTCCCCTGCCACTTCATCGGTAATCCCATCATGCCCGGTTGCCTCGGTCTTGACGCGCTGTGGCAGATGACGGGCTTCTTCCTTGGCTGGCTCGGCGAGGAAGGGAAAGGCATGGCGCTTTCCACCGGAGAGGTGAAGTTCAAGGGCATGGTGACGCCTTCCGTGAAGAAGGTGGAATATGGCGTGGATTTCAAGCGCGTCATGCGCGGCCGGCTGGTGCTTGGCATTGCCGATGGCTGGCTCAAGGCGGACGGCGAGCAGATTTACTCGGCTACAGACCTGAAAGTCGGACTCTCGAAACAGTAGGCGGCCTGAAATCGCGGCACCGCCTTCTGGCACCCGGGCGCGAATTCCGCTACATCCACGCCACCAATCGACGAGGAGCGCAGCATGAGACGAGTCGTAGTGACGGGCCTCGGCATCGTATCGTCCATCGGAAACAATGCCGAGGAGGTGGAAGCCTCGCTGCGTGAGGCAAGGTCCGGCATCACCTTTTCGCCATCGTTCGCCGAGCACGGGTTTCGCTGCCAGGTGTGGGGCGCCCCGACGCTGGACCCTACTCCGCTGATAGACCGGCGGGCTTTGCGCTTCCTCTCGCAAGGCGCGGCGTGGAACCACGTCGCCATGGACCAGGCCATCGCCGATTCCGGGCTCGAAGAGCGTGACATTTCCAACGAGCGCACCGGAATTGTCATGGGTTCCGGCGGTCCCTCCACCCGGACAATCGTGGAAGCCGCCGAGATCACGCTGAAGAATGGCAGCCCCAAGCGCATCGGCCCCTTTGCCGTGCCGAAGGCCATGTCTTCCACGGCTTCGGCCACGCTCGCCACCTGGTTCAAGATCCATGGCGTCAACTACTCCATCTCTTCCGCCTGCTCGACCTCGGCGCACTGCATCGGCAACGCTGCCGAACTGATCCAATGGGGCAAGCAGGATGTGATGTTCGCCGGCGGACACGAGGATCTGGACTGGACCATGTCCGACCTGTTCGACGCGATGGGAGCGATGTCGTCGAAATTCAACGACCGCGCCTCGGTGGCCTCGCGCGCCTATGACGTAGACCGCGACGGTTTCGTAATCGCGGGCGGCGCGGGGGTGTTGGTGCTCGAAGAACTGGAACACGCCAAGGCACGCGGCGCGAAGATCTACGCCGAGATCGTCGGCTACGGCGCCACTTCAGATGGCTATGACATGGTGGCGCCTTCCGGGGAGGGAGCAGTACGCTGCATGCGGCAAGCCCTCTCCACGGTAAAGACGCCAGTCCATTACATCAACACGCACGGCACCTCGACGCCAATCGGCGATGCCAAGGAAATGGCTGCCATACGCGAGGTGTTCGGCGACGACATGCCCCATATAACCTCCACCAAGTCGCTGACCGGCCATTCGCTTGGGGCCGCCGGCGTCCAGGAATCAATCTATTCCATCCTGATGATGCAGGGACGCTTCATCGGTGAAAGCGCCCATATCGAGAACCTCGACCCCGAATTTGAAGACATGCCGATCGTGCGCAAGCGCATCGACAACGCCACCATAGACACAGTGCTGTCGAACTCCTTCGGCTTCGGCGGCACCAACGCCACGCTGGTCTTCCAGCGCTATTCCGCATAGGACGACCGCCATGGACGGATTGATGAAGGGAAAGCGTGGCCTCGTCATGGGCGTGGCCAACGACCACTCCATTGCATGGGGAATTGCCAGAAGGCTGCACGAACACGGCGCCGAACTGGCCTTTACCTACCAGGGCGAGGCTTTCGGGCGGCGGGTGAAGCCCCTCGCCGAACAAGTCGGCGCCGGGCTGGTCATTCCCTGTGACGTGGAGGACAGTTCCTCGATCACCTCTACCTTCGAGACCCTGAAGGAGGAATGGGGCGAACTGGACTTCCTCGTTCACGCCATTGGCTTTTCGGACAAGAACGAGCTCAAGGGCCTTTATGCCGACACCACGCGCGAGAACTTCGTGCGCACAATGGTGATCTCCTGCTATTCCTTCACGGAAGTGGCGCGGAATGCTGCGGCGCTGATGCCGAACGGCGGCGCGATGGTCACGTTGACCTACGCCGGCTCGGTGCGGGTTATGCCCAATTACAACGTCATGGGCGTGGCCAAGGCCGGGCTGGAAGCCAGCGTTCGTTATCTCGCCAATGACTACGGACCTCGCGGCATCCGCATCAACGGCATATCGGCCGGGCCGGTGCGCACGCTGGCCGGCGCTGGGATTTCCGACGCGCGCTACATGTATTCCTACCAGCAGCGAAATTCGCCGCTTCGGCGCACCGTCACCATCGACGAAGTCGGCGGGTCAGCGCTTTACCTGCTCTCGGAGCTCTCGTCAGGCGTCACCGGAGAAATTCACTACGTCGATTCCGGCTACCATATCATTTCGATGCCGACGCTTGCCGAACTCAAGCGGACGGACGAGTCGCAGGGCTGAACCTGCAGCAATCCGGATCAAAGCGCCACTTTCCGGCCGAAACCGATTTTTTAAGGATTTCAGAGGTAGAAAGTCCCCACATTGGGGACCATTCCATGTCTGCGGCCCAACATCCGAACCGCTCGCCGGCGTTCCGGTTGCTGACCATCGCCTGCTCCGGCATAGGCGGCCTGGTGCTCGGAATATGGGGACTCAGGTTCGGTTTCGGCGACGGTCTTGCCGGCATGCCAGCTTCCACGATAGGGGCGATTGTGGCCGGACTATGCGCCCTGGCGGCAGCCAGCGGCTCCATATCGTTTTTTGCCGGCGTTGACGAGTCTCTCGACTACGTCATGAGGGAAACCCATTTCGACAAGCTGACTGGCGCGCTTGCGCGATCCGCCATGGTGGGGCGGATCGCACATGAGGCGTCACGAACGATACAGACGGGAGAGCCGGTCTACCTGATCGACGTAGACATCGACCGCTTCAAGCAGATCAACGACGCCATCGGCTATACGGTGGGAGACGAACTCGTCAAACTCTTTGCCGAGCGGCTCAAAATCCTGATGCCGAAAGGGGTCACCATCGGGCGGATCGGTGCAGGCGAGTTCGCGATCCTTTGCCCGGATGAGGTTCTTGCGGGTTCGATAGACAGCCTGGTCGGCAACCTCATCGACAAGCTGATGCAGCCATACCAGCTTTCCAGCCATCTGCAGTCGGTCAGCGTTTCCGTTGGCCTCGCTGCAATGCCGAAGGATGGAACGGACCCTCTGCTTGTCATGCGCCGCTCCAACCTCGCACTCCAGCACGCCCGAGCCAGCGGTGTAGGAAACTGGGCGGTCTTTCACACCAATATGGGCAGGGTCGCCGATTTCCGGCAGTGGGTCGAGTCGGAGCTTCACGCCGCCTTTGCGCGCGGCGATTTCGACCTGCACTACCAGCCGCAGCTCGACCTGCTTTCCGGAAGGGTAGTGGGTTACGAGGCACTCATCCGGTGGCACCATCCCGAACGGGGGATGATCGCGCCGATGAAATTCATTCCCATTGCCGAGGAGACCGGCATGATCCTGCCGATCGGCGAATGGGTTTTGCGCAAGGCATGCGGCGATGCCGCCAAGCTGCCGAATGACTGTTTCGTGGCGGTCAACATCTCGCCCACGCAGTTCATGACGAAAGATTTCATCGCCCTGGTGAGGTCGATCATTGCGGACACCGGGATCGCCCCCGGGCGGCTCGAACTGGAGATAACGGAGACCGCAATAATGCAGGACCGCCACCGCGCGGTACGCATACTGCAAGAGTTGGCAGAAATGGGCATCTCCGTTGCCGTGGACGATTTCGGCACCGGCTATTCCAATCTTAGCTATCTGGTCGATTTTCCATTCAGCAAGCTGAAAATCGACAAATCCTTCATCGATCGCATCGCAACGGATGCCAGCACCGGCGCTGTGGTTTCGACCATCGTTGGCCTTTCGCGTGCGCTCGGCGTCAGCACCATTGCGGAGGGAGTCGAAACCGAGAAACAACTGACGTTGCTCAAGGCGGCAGGCTGCGAGGTGGTGCAGGGCTTCCTCTTCGGCAGGCCCTCACCCCTCATCAAGATCAACCAGGGCTGGCCGACCTCCCTGCGTGAGCTACACGGAACGCGAATCGACAGGCTGCACTGATGAAGGCCAACAGCCCGCTTCCCCCGTGCTGCTCACCTGCTCGCCGACAGAACCTTGAACGCGCCGTCCCGCGCTGTCTCCTTCCAGGCCGGGAAGACGGCTTGCAGGACGGACTCATAGGGAAGCTGCCGGTTCGCTACCATGATCAGCCGACCGCCCGGCTTCAACGCCTTCGCCGCCGAGCGGATGATGCCCGCACCGATAGAGGGGTCGGCCGCGCGCCCCCTGTGAAATGGTGGATTCATCACAATGACGTCATAACGCCGCTCGACGGGCTCGGACAGGAGGTCGTGCCAGAAGAAGCCTTTTTTTGGCACGTCGCCTCTCACGTTGGTCCGGGCCGCTTCCAAGGCCTCGAACTCGGCCTCGTACAGATCAAGCGAAGTCACATTCGAGACGGTACGGGAGATTTCGTCGGCAAGATAGCCCCAGCCGGCGCAGAAATCAGCAATGTCACCGCGAATGTTGCCGGGCAGGTTCTGCGCCAGAAGTCGTGATCCAGGGTCCACCCGGTCATGCGAAAACATGCCTGGCGCAGTGTGGAAGCGCCCTTCTACAAGCCTTGGAGGATTAGCGTCGCGCAGCGCCTGCGCCGCTTCCTTTGCTTTCGCGCGGAACCAGAACGCCAGGCCGTGATATTTGGGCAGCGCGCCTTCCAAGGCGACAAGCTTGCCCATCCTCTTGCGCAGGCTGGCCACACCATCTTCCTTCGAGCCGCCGACCACGATCAGGCCACCGGCTTCCGTTCGCTCGATGGCCTCGGCGATATCCAGTTCGTTCTGCCCCCTATGCCGTCGGGCAAGGACGAGTGCGGCGCCGGACCCTTTTCCCCCGCCGCAAGGGGGCGCGCCACCGCCCATGGGCCTAAACCCCAGAAAACGCGCCCAAAACCCCGGACGG
>QGUU01000547.1 GCA_003242525.1 Pseudomonadota bacterium
CTGGCGGACAATATGCCCGACCCGGCGCTCGGCGGCTGGTCCACGCGTCCGGATCGCGTGTTCGTCCTCAGGAAACATTTGCGCGGCAAGGGTGCTGCGGCAATTGCCGCCGCTGCCGGCCTTGAATACGGGCAGGTGGACCTGCCCGGCCCGACAGGGGAAGCCAATACGCTATCGCTTGCGCCACGTGGCAGGGTGTTGGCGCTCGGCCCGGATGCCGAAACTCTGCTTGCGCAGACGGTCCAGGCGCTGGCCGCCGGAAATGCCGTCATGGCCGTGGCTCCAGGCGCGCCTGCTGCATTGTCCACGCTGACAGGAAAGGGCTTGCCCCTCTCGGTTCTCGACGGCCGGCTCGATCCTGCCGAGGTCCGGACCTTGAAAGTGGATGCGGTTGCCTGTTCAGGCCCGACGGAAACGATGAGGGCGCTGCGGCAAGCCCTCGCGGAGCGGGAAGGGCCGATTGTTCCGCTCATCAGCGAGGTGATCTATCCGGCCGCCTATGTGCACGAAAGGGCGGTGTGCGTGGACACCACCGCCGCGGGCGGCAACGCAAGCCTGCTGGCCACGGCTTAACCACAAGCGATTGTTGCACCGGTTATTCTGCCCCGGGCGGTCGTCCGCCCGGGTGTGGAACAAAGTTTATTGGTTATCCACATTTTGTTGCAATATTGCCACATTGCGTTGCACTAAAGTGACGCAATCATGGCTTTAGACCGCATCATGGCTTTGAATTTTCCTGCGCTGAACAGCGTTTTCTCCAGGAATGCCACGGTCCGCGACACAAGGCGGCTGCTGGCGCTCCCGGGGGTGCTGGCGATTCTCGGTGCGTTGCTCACGGCCGCGGTTTCGTTCGCGATCCTCGTAGGCGTGACGCCGCTTACGCCGGATGCCGTCACGACCTGGACCCTCATTGCAATCAATGCGGCCTTCATCCTTGCCCTTTCGGCCCTGATCGGCCGCGAGGTGCACCGCATCATAGCGGCCCGGCGCGTTGGCAAGGCAGCGTCGCGCCTGCATGTGCGCATTGTAGCCATGTTCGCGCTGGTAGCGGCCATTCCGGCCATCATGGTGGCCATCGTCGCCGCCATCACGCTCAATATCGGCCTTGACCGCTGGTTCGAGATTCGCACCAAGACGATCGTCAGTTCGTCGCTGTCCATTGCTGATGCCTATGTCCAGGAAAATGCCCGCAACCTGCAGGGCACCACCCTTTCCATGGCCTACGACCTCGACAATGCCCGCCAGCTCTATGGCCTGGATCGGACCGGCTTCCTGGATCTTTTGACCAAGGAGGCAGTGGGCAGGGGCTTGGCGCATGCGGCCCTGGTACGTGAGGATGGCTCCTTCCTGATGAGTGCGCGCACCGAAGCGGATTTCGCAATGCCCGAACCGCCGGAGGGGGCCGTCGAGCAGGCGGCGGACGGAAGGCCGCTCCTCATCGAGCCCAGGACACGCAACATCATGGGCGCGATCATCAAGCTCAGGGAAATCGAGGGGGCCTACCTTTACACCATCCGCGTCGTTGATCCCGAAGTCATCAAGGCGCGCGAGATCGTACGCGCAAATGTGGATGAATATCGAGGGCTGGAAAGCAATCGAAGGCCAACCCAACTGGCCTTTGCCCTGCCATATCTGTCGTTGACCCTGATAATCATCCTTTCAGCAGTCTGGACGGGCATAGCCGTGGCTGACCGTCTGGTGCGGCCGATCCGGCAATTGATCGGCGCCGCTGACGAGGTCGCGACAGGCAATCTGGACGTTTCAGTTCCGGTCCGGGCATCCGACGGCGACGTCGCGAATCTTGGCGATACGTTCAACAAGATGATCCTGGAACTCAAGACGCAGCGAAACGAGTTGCTCTCGGCCAAGGATATGATCGATGAGCGGCGCAGGTTCTCGGAGGCCGTGCTGGAGGGCGTGACCGCCGGGGTGATCGGGGTCGACGCGGATGGCATCATAACCATCGTCAACCGGTCGGCCGAAACCATGCTGACCCTATCCGCCAGGACGGCCGTGGGTCAGAACCTGTCCACCCTGCTGCCGCATGTGGGGCGCATCTTCGAGGTGGGCCGCAATTCCGCAAAGCCCGTCTATCGCGAGCAGGTGACCTTTTATCGCGCGGGCGCCGAGCGCACATTTAACGTACAGGTAACAGTCGAGCAGGACGAGGGCGATCCAGGCGGGAAAGCCTATGTCGTGACCGTGGACGACATTACCGATCTGGTCCAGGCCCAGCGCTCTTCGGCATGGGCTGATGTTGCGCGGCGTATTGCGCACGAGATCAAGAACCCCCTCACTCCA
>QGUU01000079.1 GCA_003242525.1 Pseudomonadota bacterium
GCGTATAGCCCAGCCACTTGGCGAAGCGGACAAACACGAAGTCGTAGAGCTCGTCGAAGTACCACTTGTTGAGCAGGAAGGCGTAGAGCCCGCGGTGGCGCGCGGCGAGCTCGCGCGGCGCTTCGGGCCTTCGGATGTAGAATTGCCAAGCGACGAGGAATCCGACAACGGTGACTACGATGGGCGCCAGCTTGACCCAAAGCGGCACGCCATGAATGTCATGCAGCACGTGGTTCTCCGGCAACGTGAACAGCGAGCCCTTCCAGAACTGCTCATAGCCCTCGCCGATGAAATAGGTGGAGAACAGCGCGCCCGCGAAGACCGCGCCCACAGCCAGCGCATAAAGCGGAATCAGCATGACGGGCGGCGATTCATGCACGTGATGCATCGTCTCGCTATCGGCACGCGGCTCGCCGTGGAAGGTCATGAAGATCAGCCGCCAGGAATAGAAGGAGGTGAACCCGGCGCTGATGACCAGCAACACGAAGGCGAATGTGGCCATGGTATTCTGGCCGACGAAGGCGGACTCGATGATGGCGTCTTTCGAGAAGAAACCGGCAAAGCCGATCCAGGTCATCGGAATGCCGACGCCAGTCAGCGCCAGGGTGCCGATAACCATCATCCAGTATGTGGTGGGGATCAGCTTGCGTATGCCGCCCATCTTGCGCATGTCCTGCTCGTCCGACATCGCATGGATGACCGAACCCGAGCCCAGGAAGAGCAGCGCCTTGAAGAAGGCATGCGTGAACAGGTGGAAGATCGCCGCACCATAGGCGCCTACGCCCAGAGCCACGAACATGTAGCCCAGCTGAGAGCAGGTTGAATAGGCGATCACGCGCTTGATGTCGTTCTGCACCAGCCCCACGGTGGCAGCGAAGAAGGCGGTTATGGCGCCGATGAAGGTGACGAAGGTGAGCGCCGTGACCGAAAGTTCGAACAGGGGCGAGAGCCGGGCAAGCATGAAGACGCCCGCCGTCACCATGGTGGCGGCATGGATCAGGGCGGACACCGGGGTGGGGCCTTCCATCGCGTCCGGGAGCCAGGTGTGCAGCGGCACCTGGGCCGACTTGCCCATCGCGCCCATGAACAGAAGCAGGCACACCACCGTCAGCGCCGCCCCCTTGTCCAGCGCATAGCCGAGGAATGTCAGCACCGTGCCGCCATTCGCGGCCGCCTCGCTGCCCTCAGCCGGGATGAAGGACGCGGCATTTGCGAAAATGGTGGAAAGATTGACGGAGCCGAACAGTACGAACACGCCAAGTATGCCGAGCAGGAAACCGAAATCACCCACGCGGTTGACGACGAAGGCCTTGATGGCCGCGGCATTGGCCGAGGGCCTCTTGTACCAGAAGCCGATTAGCAGATAGGACGCCAGCCCCACGCCTTCCCAGCCGAAGAACATCTGTACCAGATTGTCGGCGGTCACCAGCATCAACATGGCAAAGGTGAACAGCGACAGATAGGCAAAGAAGCGCGGCCGGTGCGGATCGTGATGCATGTAGCCGATCGAATAGATATGCACCAACGCCGAAACCGTGTTGACGACGATCAGCATGACCACCGTCAGCGTATCGATACGCAGCGCCCAGAACGTGTCGATGCCGCCGGACTGGATCCAGCGCAGCACTGGCACGACAAACGCCTCCCCGTCGCCGAAGGCCACGGCGAAGAACGCGATCCAAGACAGGACCGCGGCAATCACCAGCAGGCCGGAGGTGATGTATTCAGACGCCTTGGCCCCCAATGAGTTGCCGAAGAGCCCGACAACCAGGAAGCCTATGAGGGGCAGGAAAACGATGGCCTGATACATTCCTCAGCCCTTCATCATGTTCACGTCTTCGACCGCGATAGAGCCGCGGTTGCGGAAGAATACGACCAGAATGGCAAGCCCGATCGCGGCTTCGGCTGCAGCGACCGTCAGCACGAACAAGGCAAAGACCTGCCCGACGAGATCGCCGAGCGCTGCGGAGAAGGCGACGAAGTTGATGTTGACCGAGAGCAGGATCAGTTCGATCGACATCAGGATGACGATGACGTTCTTGCGGTTCAGGAAAATTCCGAACACGCCGAGGGTGAACAGGATCGCCGACACGGTAAGAAAATGTGCGATGCCGATGGTCATCTCAGATGCCCTTCCCCGTCTCGACCTTCTTGATCTCGATGGCGGTGGCCGGCGTGCGCGCCACCTGCTCCGCGATGGACTGCCGCTTGACGTTCGGCTTGTGGCGCAGGGTAAGCACGATGGCCCCGATCATCGCCACAAGCAGGATCAGCCCGGCAATCTGGAAGAAATAAAGATAGTCCGTGTAGATGACGTCGCCGAGCGCGGCGGTGTTGGATCGCTCCGCCAGATCGGGGATCGGCTGCGCCACCGTGGAAGCGAGCTCGGGTGCAAAGCTGTAGCCGCCCACCACCACGATCAGCTCTGCGGCCAGGATCAAGCCAACCAGTGCGCCGATCGGCGCATATTGCAGGGCGCCGCTTTTCAGTTCCGCGAAGTCGACGTCAAGCATCATGACAACGAAGAGGAACAGCACCATGACGGCGCCGACATAGACGATGAGCAGGATCATCGCCAGAAACTCTGCGCCGGTCAGCAGGAAGAGGCCTGCCGCGTTGAAGAAGGTGAGGATCAGGAAAAGAACCGAATGCACGGGATTGCGCGCCGAAATGACCATAAAGGCCGACGCCACCGCGACAAAGGCGAATAGGTAGAAAAAGATCGCCCCTAGGCCGTTGAGCATGGGTTTGTCCCCAGTTCCTTTCCCGAAGGATCCGGCGCCCGGTGCGCCAGACCCTGACCGACTCCGCTCCGCGTCCGGTCACGAAGTCGCGTGTTATTATCCAAGCAATAGCGATACGTCCATGCGTATCGCGCCTGCCCGCCCTTATCTGTACGGCGCATCCAGCGCCATGTTACGCGCGATCTCGCGCTCCCACCGATCACCGTTGGCCAAGAGCTTTTCCTTGTCGTAGTAAAGTTCCTCGCGCGTTTCCGTGGCGAACTCGAAATTCGGCCCCTCCACGATCGCATCGACCGGACAGGCCTCCTGGCAGAAGCCGCAATAAATGCATTTCACCATGTCGATGTCGTAACGAACGGTGCGGCGCGTGCCGTCATTGCGGCGAGGCCCTGCCTCGATGGTAATGGCCTGCGCCGGGCAGATCGCCTCGCACAGCTTGCAGGCGATGCAGCGTTCTTGTCCGTTGGGATAGCGCCGCAATGCGTGCTCGCCGCGAAAGCGCGGGGAAACCGGCCCCTTCTCGTGCGGATAGTTGATCGTCTCCTTGGGCGCGAAAAACTGGCGCAGCCCGAGAAGATAACCGATGACGATATCCTTGAGCAGCAGGCCCTTGGCAGCTTGTGACAGAGCACCCATCAGGCAAGTCCCGTGAACTTGAGGAATGCGGCGGTAGCCACAACCATGAACAGAGAGATCGGCAGGAAGACCTTCCAGCCAAGACGCATCAACTGATCGTAGCGGTAGCGCGGCAGCACCGCCTTGGCCATGGAGAAGATGAAAAAGACGAAGCAGACCTTGAGCACGAACCAGACCACGCCCGGCACCCAGGTGAAGGGGGCGATGTCCAGGGGCGGCAGCCATCCTCCCAGGAACAGAATGGTGGTCAAGGCGCACATCAGCACCACGGCGACATATTCGCCGAGGAAGAACAGCAGGAACGGAGTGGAGGAATATTCGACCATGTGGCCGGCGACCAGTTCCGATTCGGCCTCCACCAGGTCAAATGGCGGGCGGTTGGTTTCAGCCAAAGCAGAGATCATGAAGATGATGAACATGGGGAACAGGCCGAGCCAGTGCCAGTCGAGGAAGGTGTTGACCGGTACGCCGAGATGGGTCCCCAGCCCGTCGGCCTGCGACAGCACGATGTCGGACAGGTTTAGCGAGCCGACCGCAAGCAGCACCGTGACGATGACGAAGCCGATCGAAACCTCGTAAGACACCATCTGCGCTGCAGAACGCAATGCGCCGAGGAACGGGTACTTCGAGTTCGAAGCCCAGCCGCCCATGATCACGCCATAGACCTCGAGCGAGGAAATGGCGAAGACATAGAGGATGCCGACATTGATGTCGGCTATTGCCCAGTTTTCGCTAACCGGGATGACAGCCCAGGCTGCGATGGCAAGAACCGCGGAAACCAGCGGCGCGAGCAGGAAAACGCCCTTGTTTGCGCCAGACGGAATGATTGGCTCCTTGAAGACGAACTTGAACAGGTCCGCGAAGGCCTGCAGCGTGCCCCACGGGCCAACCACATTCGGGCCGCGGCGCAGTTGAACGGCAGCCCAGATCTTGCGGTCCGCGTAGAGGATGTAGGCCACGAAGATCAGGAGCACGACGATCAGCGCGACCGATTTGATCAAAATGATCAGGGCCGGCAGAACGTAGAAGGAGAAGAAACTATCCATGGTCGCCCTACTCCGCCGCCTGTCGGAAGCCGTTTCTGGCCAGCGCCGAGCATTCAGCCATCACGGCCGAGGCCCGCGCAATCGGGTTGGTGAGATAGAAATCCGTCACCGGCGAGGTGAAAACCCCCTTGCCAAGCCGGCCGCCCAGCTTCGCCGCCCTCGCGACGTCATCAGGGCTCCCGGCTTCGATCCGGTCGATGCGGGCCAGATGCGGATATTCGGCGTATAGCTTCGCACGCAGCTGCGCCAGCGAGTCAAAGGGTAGACGCTTGCCCAGCACGTCGGACAACGCCCGAAGGATCGCCCAGTCCTCGCGGGCATCGCCCGGCGCGAAGCCGGCGCGGTTCGTCATCTGCACGCGGCCTTCCGTGTTGACGTAGGTGCCGGATTTCTCCGTATAGGTCGAGGCGGGCAGAATGACATTCGCCCTGTGCGCGCCGGCATCGCCATGAGTGCCGATATAAACCACAAAAGCGCCGCCGGTCCTGGTCATGTCGAGTTCATCGGCGCCCAAAAGGAACAGCACGTCGCTGTCGCCAAGCATGCCGGCGACATCCTTGCCGCCCTCGCCGGGAACGAAGCCGATATCCAGCCCGCCGACCCGTGCCGCGGCCGTGTGCAGCACCGAAAAGCCGTTCCATTCCGGCGTGACGGCGCCCACGGCCAGGGCAAGCTTCGCAGCCTGGCCTAGCACGGCCTTGCCATCCTGACGCAGGAGCGCACCCTGCCCTACGATAATGAGCGGCTTTGCTGCTCTCTTAAGGCTCTGGAAGAACTTGCCGTTGCCTTCTGCCAGGTCCTTCAGCGTCTCAGGACCAGCGCCAAGCTGCTCGTATTCGTAGCGCAGGTCTCCAACCTCGCCGATGACGCCGATGGGCAGCGGCCCCATACGATAGCGCTTGCGGATGCGAGCGTTGAGAACCGACGCCTCGAAGCGCGGATTGGAGCCAACAATCAGGATCGCGTCAGCTTCTTCAATGCCTTCGATCGTTGCATTGAATATATAGCTGCCGCGCCCAAGCGAAGGATCGAGCGCCGCCCCGTCCTGCCGGCAGTCGAGATTCGGCGAGCCGAGCGCCTGCATCAGAAGCTTGAGGGCGTACATTTCCTCGACCGCAGCGAGATCGCCGGCAATGGCGCCAATCCTCTCCGGTGCGGTCTTGTCGATAGCCTCCTTGATGGCTGCAAAGGCTTCGTTCCAGGTGGCGGGCGTCAACTTGCCATCCTTGCGGACATAAGGCCGATCCAGACGCTGCGTGCGCAACCCGTCCCAGATGTAGCGGGTCTTGTCCGAGATCCACTCCTCGTTCACTTCGTCATTGATGCGCGGCAGAATGCGCATCACTTCGCGGCCGCGGGTGTCCACGCGGATTGCCGAACCGACAGCGTCCATGACGTCGATGGATTCGGTCTTGTTCAACTCCCAGGGCCGGGCGGTAAAGGCGAACGGTTTCGATGTCAGGGCGCCGACCGGGCAGAGGTCCACGACATTGCCCTGCAACTCGGAGGTCATGGCCTGTTCGAGATAGGTGGTGATTTCGGCATCCTCGCCCCGGCCGATAAGGCCGAGTTCGGAAATGCCGGCGACCTCCGTTGTGAAACGGATGCAACGCGTGCAGTGGATGCAACGGTTCATCACCGTCTTGACCAGCGGGCCGATATACTTGTCCTCGACCGCGCGCTTGTTTTCCTTGAAACGCGACGAATCGACACCGAAGGCCATAGCCTGGTCCTGCAGGTCGCACTCGCCACCCTGGTCGCAGATCGGGCAGTCCAGCGGATGGTTGATGAGGAGAAATTCCATCACGCCTTCGCGGGCCTTCTTGACCATTGGCGTGTTGGTGAACACTTCCGGCGGCTCGCCATTGGGGCCGGGGCGCAGGTCGCGCACGCCCATGGCGCAGGACGCCTGGGGCTTGGGAGGTCCGCCCTTCACCTCGACCAGACACATGCGGCAATTGCCTGCAATCGACAGCCGCTCGTGGAAGCAGAAGCGCGGCACTTCGGCACCAGCCGCCTCCGCCGCCTGCAGCAGCGTGTAGTGGTCGGGTACCTCTATCTCTTTCCCGTCGACCTTGAGCTTCGCCATTCGCTTCGAATCCCTGCGGAAACCCGCACCTTGCTTGCCGGGCGATGCCGAGGCCGCGCCCGGTTGTCAACTCATTGTTGTGTTTTGGTCTCTGCCAGTGCGGCCGCCTGTTCCAACCAGCGGTCACGTACGACACGGTTCTTGAAGCCGAGATAGTCTTCTATCCAGGCTATTTCCTCCACCCTCCAGCCGGCGATCTGGTCGTAGGTCCAGATCCCCAGACCGTTCAGCACCTGCTCCAGCTTCGGCCCGATTCCGGAAATCGCCTTGAGATCGTCCGGCCTATCCGGCCGCTCGATCGCCTTGGGAGGACGAAAATCCTCCGGCATCAGCTGTGCTTCCTTGCCCCAACCTTCCGCGCCCGACGAATCGAAGGAATGCGGCGCCGGCGTTCCTGGCTTTGCACAAGCCTTGCTGCCTCTGGCCGACGCCAGCCCGCCCTGATCCGCTCCGGGGCCCACTATCCGCCCAGTCTCCTTCGAGAGGCCGTTTCCCTTCCCCCAAGCGGCGGCGTCGAAGGGCTGGAACAGGCGCTGCGAGAGGTCCGCAGCGCCTACGAGCGCTCCCATCCAGGCTCCCCACATCTGGCCAACCAGACCTACGCCAAGCGCCGACATGGCTGCCGCGCCGGCAAGCGGCGGCACCATGAGATTGGCCGCGCTGGCCATCTCCCGGGGCATCCTGATGTCGCCATTGCCTTTCATACCTTACTCCGCCGCCTGCAGCACCGGCTGGGACCGATGTGAGTTGCGGGTGAACTCGTCGATACGCCGCTCTATCTCCGGCCGGAAATTGCGGATAAGGCCCTGGATCGGCCAGGCGGCCGCGTCTCCCAGCGCACAGATCGTATGTCCCTCGACCTGCTTGGTAACATCGAGCAGCATGTCGATCTCGCGCTTGTGCGCCTCTCCTCGCACCAGCCTTTCCATGACACGCCACATCCAGCCGGTTCCCTCGCGACAGGGCGTGCACTGGCCGCAGCTCTCGTGCTTGAAGAAGTAGGACAGTCGCGCAATCGCCTTAACGATGTCCGTCGACTTGTCCATGATGATCATGGCACCCGTGCCGAACGACGATTTCAGTTCGCGCATGCCGTCAAAATCCATCGGAGCGTTGAGAATGTCCTCGCCCTTCACCACTGGGCAAGAGGCCCCGCCGGGAATAACCGCCAGCAGATTGTCCCAGCCGCCGCGCACGCCATGGCCGTGCTTTTCGACGATTTCGCGGAAGGTGATGCCCATCGCCTCTTCAACCACGCAGGGCGTGTTGACGTGGCCGACCAGCATGAACAGCTTGGTGCCGACATTGTTCGGCCTGCCGATGGAAGAAAACCACGCAGCACCCCGGCGCAGTATCGTGGGCGCCACCGCGATGGACTCCACATTGTTGACCGTGGTCGGACAGCCATAGAGGCCGACATTGGCGGGGAACGGAGGCTTCAGGCGCGGCTGGCCTTTCTTGCCTTCGAGGCTCTCGAGCAGGGCCGTCTCCTCGCCGCAGATATAGGCGCCTGCGCCGTGGTGGACATAGATATCGAAATCGTAGCCGTTCTTGTTGTTCTTGCCGATCAGCTTCGCATCATAGGCCTCATCGATCGCGCGCTGCAGGGCCTCGCGCTCGCGGACGAACTCGCCGCGCACGTAGATATAGGCCGCCACGGCCCCCATGGCGAAACCGGCCACAAGGCACCCCTCCACCAACGTGTGGGGATCATGGCGCAATATGTCGCGATCCTTGCAGGTTCCGGGCTCCGATTCGTCGGCATTGACGACGAGATAGCTCGGGCGCCCGTCACTCTGCTTGGGCATGAAGGACCACTTCAGGCCGGTCGGGAAACCCGCCCCGCCGCGGCCGCGCAGGCCGGAGGCCTTCATCTCGTTGATGATCCAGTCGCGCCCCTTGTCGATCAGGCCCTTGGTATTGTCCCAGATGCCGCGCGACATGGCGCCCTGCAACGACTTGTCGAAGCGGCCGTAAATGTTGGTGAAGATGCGGTCCTTGTCCTGAAGCATCTTTCCTCTCAAACCCGGTTGGAGTCGGAAAGCAGCACCTTCTGCTCTCCCTGGCCCGTGGTCCTGACATCGGCGAGCAGATCGCCGCCTTGCGGCGCGTCCGCGATGATCCATTGCACGCGGGTATAGACATACCAGTCTCCCGCCGGCACGCCCGCAAACTGGAAGTTGCCCTGCGCATCGCACTGCGTGCGCCGAACGACCTCAGCGAAACGAGGGTCAGCCGTATCGCTGTAGAAGGTCTGG
>QGUU01000080.1 GCA_003242525.1 Pseudomonadota bacterium
GCCACCATCCAGGGCGATCTTGTCGTGGACGTGCCGCAGGATACGGTCATAAACGCACAGACCATCCGCAAGGCAGCCACGGATCGGGTAATCGAGCGCAACCCTGCCATTCAGATGTGCTATGTCGAGGTCGATGAGCCTGACATGCACAAGCCTTTAGGCGACCTGGATCGGCTGAAGGCCGTTCTCGCCAAGGATTGGGGCTGGAAGGACGTACGCGTCGCCCAGCACCTCATTCCCGAGGTGCAAAAAATCCTGCGCAAGGAAAATTGGGCGGTCACCGCTGCAATCCACAAGGACATGGAGTTTTCCCGCGCGACGGTGATTGCGCTTTATCCTGGCCTTAAGAACGAGGCGTATGGGATCGCATGCGATATCGGCTCGACGACGATAGCCATGCACCTGGTGTCGCTGCTGTCGGGCCGCATCCTCGCGTCAGCGGGCGCGCCGAACCCGCAGATCCGTTTTGGCGAGGACGTGATGAGCCGCGTCTCCTACGTCATGATGAATCCCGATGGGCGGGAGGCTATGACCAAGGCCGTACGCGATGCAGTCAACGGCCTGATCGGCAAGGTCTGCGAAGAAGGTGGCGTCGACCGCAAGGATATCTTCGACAGCGTTTTCGTCTGCAATCCGATCATGCATCACCTGTTCCTGGGCATCGACCCGACCGAGCTTGGCCAGGCTCCTTTTGCACTGGCCGTTTCCGGAGCAGTCCAGGGGTGGGCGCATGACATCGACATAGACGTAAACCGGGGCGCGCGCTTCTATCTCCTCCCCTGTATCGCCGGGCATGTGGGCGCGGACGCCGCCGCGGCGGCCCTGTCGGAGGGTCCTTACCGGCAAGACAAGATGATGTTGCTTGTCGATGTCGGCACCAATGCCGAAATCGTGCTCGGCAATCGCGATCATGTCGTTTCCGCATCTTCCCCAACGGGACCGGCATTCGAAGGCGCAGAAATTTCCTCGGGTCAGCGCGCGGCGCCGGGGGCGATTGAGCGCGTGCGCATCGATCCGGCTACGCTGGAGCCGAAATACCGGGTGATCGGCGTCGACAAGTGGTCGGACGAGGAAGGCTTCGAGGAAGCCGCCAGTACTACCGGCGTCACAGGAATCTGCGGCTCCGCCATCATCGAGGTGGTGGCGGAAATGTATCTGGCCGGCATCATCTCTGAAGATGGCGTGATCGACGGCGCCCTTGCGGATCGTACGCACCGCATCTTCCAGAACGGACGTACATTCTCATATCTGCTTCGTGACGGGCAGCCCCGCATCACCGTGACGCAGAACGACATCCGCGCAATCCAGCTGGCCAAGGCGGCGCTTTATGCCGGCACAAAGCTGCTGATGGAGAAACAGGGGGTCGAACATGTCGATGCGATCCGGCTTGCCGGCGCGTTCGGCTCTTTCATCGATCCGAAATATGCCATGGTCCTCGGCCTTATCCCCGACTGCGACCTGTCGAATGTAAAGGCGGTGGGAAATGCCGCTGGAACCGGAGCACTGATGGCGCTGCTCAATCGGGACCATCGACGGGAGATCGAGCATGAGGTCGCCCGGATCGAGAAGATCGAAACTGCACTGGAGCCGGACTTCCAGCGCCTCTTCATCAACGCCATGGCGCTCCCGAACAAGGTGGACGCTTTCCCCCGCCTCGCCGAGCAGGTGAAGCTGCCACCCAGAAAGGCTAACGAAGAAGGGCCTACCGAACAGGCCGTGCCTCGCCGGCGCTCCCGGGAGGAACGGGCGGCAAGACGCGGAAGGGCGTAGTCCTCGCCCTTCGCCTCGTCCAAATCGAGGCCTAGCCTATCCAGCGCTCATAATCCGAGACGAGCAGATGCAGCGGCTGCTCGTCCTCGTCTATGTCGGAGAAGCGTCCGATCGGCTCGCGGAATATGTTGTCGGTCAGGTCGTCATTGACCGTCGACACTTCACCGATCAGCACATCCTTGCCCTCTGCCCAGAAGGCGTGCCAGACGCCGGGCAGAAGTGTCACGCTCTCGCCGGGATCCAGCTTGAGGAGGCCGCCGGCCGGAAGCTTCCTGATGGTGCCGTCCACAGGAACCGAGACTTCCGCATTCTGGTCTATTCCGCCTTCCTCATCCGGCATGAACAGTTCCAGGACCAGCCTGCCGCCCCCACGATTTATGATGTCTTCGGCCTTGATGACATGGCGGTGCATGGGTGAGAGCTGGTCCTTGCGAGAGATCATGATCTTCTCGGCATAAAGCATGCCTGCCCCCTTCTTCATGTCCTCGAAGCGGCCGTTGCGTACGGTGAAGAGAAAGAGGCCGAGATCACTGAACTTCCCTTGCCCGTAATCCGTGATGTCCCATCCCAGACGGGCCTCGAAAATGCCCGCAGAGCTATGCCTGCGCGCCTTCATCTCGTCGGGTGTCCAATAGGCGAAGGGCGGCATGACGTAGCCAAAGGAACGGATGAACGCATCGCCTTCGCGGATGATGTCGTTGACCTGTGAACGTTTCACGGCTTTGCCTCCCGCTACGAATTTCGGCTATCGCATAGCCGAAGCGGCCCTCGGTGTCGATGTGACGGAAACCGATTTATGCGCTGGCCTGCCGCACCGCCAGGCGACGCATGGCTGCGACGCGCCGGCGCGCTATTTCAGTTCGCATGGCCACGAGGTGCAGCACAACGAACAGCAGCGTGAAGCCGGCCGCCATGACGAGCAGCGGCCACAGCAGGCTGGGATCTATCGTCGGCCCTTCCAGTCGGAATACCGAAGCCGGCTGATGGAGCGTGTTCCACCAGTCGACGGAGAATTTGATGATCGGAATATTTATGAAACCTACCAGCGTAATGACCGCCGCTGCCCAGGCCGAACGGCTGGCGTCATCGAAGGCGCGCGTCAGCGCGATGATGCCGAGATACATCAGGAAAAGGACGAAAACCGAGGTGAGGCGCGCATCCCAGACCCACCATGTCCCCCACATGGGCTTTCCCCAGATCGAGCCGGTTATGAGTGCCAGGGCGGTGAAGACGGCGCCAAGCGGTGCAGCGGACTTAAGCGCGACATCGGCGAGCGGGTGGCGCCATACCAGCGTCCCGAGGGCGGACGCGGCCATAAGCGTGTAGCAGAACATGGAAAGCCAGGCGAACGGCACGTGGATATACATGATCCGTACCGTGATGCCCTGCTGGTAGTCTTCCGGGGCAGCGAAGCTCAGGTAGAGGCCGACCACCAGCACCCCCGCTGAAGCCACGGCAAGCCATGGCACGATACGGTCCGCCAAGGCGACGAAGCGCGTGGGATTGGCCAGATCGATCCAGCGTGCAGGGGCGGTTTCGGGCGCGGGGCTTTCGCTCATGGCGCTTATGTATCCGTACCGGGAACGGTTCACAACCAGGCCGTTGTCGCAGGCAATGGGGGCGTGAAGCCGCTCAGGCCGCCTCTTCCTTTACCGAAACTACGCTGAGACGGCGCAGTTCCTCGTCATTGAGCAGGCCGCCGGCACGCAGGAGTGCGGCAAACCTGCCGTTGCGCAACGAGAGTTCCGCGAAGCCGCCCATCTCGACGACGCGGCCCTTGTCCATGAACACGACCAGATCGGCATCGCGCACGGTTGTCAGGCGGTGAGCGATGATGAACGTGGTCCGACCCCGGCGCAGGTCGTCGATCGCCTCCTTGACGCGGCCTTCGGTCTCGACGTCGAGGGCGCTGGTCGCCTCGTCAAGCACGAGGATGGGCGCGTCCTTGAGCACCGCGCGGGCGATTGCGATGCGCTGGCGCTCCCCGCCGGAAAGCTGCCCGCCGCGCTCGCCGACGATCGTGTCGTAGCCTTCGCTCTTGGCCAGGATGAAGTCCTGTGCGACTGCGGCCTCGGCGGCGGCGTGAATTTCCTCATAGGTAGCGTCGGATCGGCCGATGCGGATATTGTCCTCGATCGAACGGTTGAGCAGTCCGGCATCCTGGAAGACGGTGGCGATGCATTGGCGCAAGGACCGTCGGGTCACCGTCCGTGTATCCACGCCATCAATCAGGATGCGGCCCTTGCTGGGGGTAAATACCCGTTGCAGCAGATTTACCAGCGTCGTCTTGCCGGCACCTGTCGGCCCCACGATGGCGACGGTCTGTCCCGGCTGGACCTCGAAGGACACATCCTGCACGCCCTGCCCCGAATTCGGAAACTCGAAGCTGACATTCTCGAAGCGGATGTGGCCGACGACAGGGCCAAGATCGCTCAGGCCCTCCGGCTCCGCCTCGTCAACAGCGGAATCCTCCATCTTGTAGAATTCCTCGAGCTTGGCGCGCGCCTCGGAAATCTGGTTCACGAAGGCGGATACCTGGTCGAGCCGCGCGACCAGCAGCGTCGCGAAGCCGGTAAAGGCGATCACCTCACCTATCTTCAGTTCGCCTCGGGTGACGAGATAGGCGCCGATCATCAGCACGACCATCATGGATATGGTGGAAGACAGCCGGTTCAGGGCGCTTGCGATGGCCCACCAGTCAAGTACCGGATATTGTGCTTTGAGAAGATCGTTGATGAAACGCTTCAACGCCTCCGTCTCATGGGTAATGCGGTTGTAGCTCTGCAGCACCGAAATGTTGGTAACGGAATCGGTGACGTGAGCAAAAACCTTATGATAGTGCCGTTCAACGCTGGCCTGGCCTTCCTTGGTCTTGCGCATGACAAGACGACCTATGGCGAAATAGAGCCCGCCAAGAACGACGAGCACTGCAGACATGCGCAGGTCGAGGCTCAGGGCGGTGGGGATGAGCAGAACCAGTGCCACCACGGTCGAAAGATGAAGCCGCATGAACTCCAGCCACAGGGAGAACAGCGTTTCAACAGCCCTGAGCAGGGTGTGCAGTGAACTGGACGTGCCCCGTTCATGATGCCAGGCGAGCGGCATCGTGATGATCCGCTCGAACGACTGGCACAGCACCTCGCTGCGGCGGGCGTGGGCAAAGCGGTCGGCCCCGCGGGCAACGAGAACAAAGGCAACAATATTGAAAGCGCCCAGGCCGGCCCACATTGCCAAAGCCGGGATTGCATCGACGCGATCGGATATGGCGTCGATGACACGGCCAAACATGATGGGCTCGAGGATGGCCACTATGGCCAACGTAACATTCGCCAGACAGAGGAAAACAACGCGCTTCTTGTCAGCGGCCAGATAGCCAAGCGCTCGGCCATACACTCGCAGAAGGGACACCTGTTTGACTCCGCGATTTTTCCGTTGCGCTGCTTAATTCGGCGGGACTCGTAGCGCCGGCAGAATGGCAAAACAATGTCGCCGTGCCACCTGAGTTCCGAATCATCGAACAAAACATGGCAACGTTGCGAAATCTAACGTGAAGAGATAACGGCTTGAGATAAAAGGTGAAATGCTGGCAGCAGCCGGACTGCGGAAGCTGTCGGCCTCCGCAGTACCCGGCTATTTCCGTCCCGGCGGAATGTTGACCACGATCTCGCAATCGCCTTTCGGTTCGAAGGCGTTGCCCCTGAATTTGGCGCCATTCACCTCCAGCCAGATCGACTTCGCGGTCCTGGATCGAACCACCCTTACGCGGTGCACGCGCCCCGCGAGGTTCAGCGTGGCGGCGTAACCGTCCCAATGGGATGGCAGCCGGGGATTGAACGACAGGCGCTTGCCACGTCGTTCTATTCCCAGGATTCCTTCCACGGCAGCTCGATAGAGCCATCCGGCGGAGCCTGTATACCAGGTCCATCCGCCGCGGCCTCCCTTGTCTTCCGCATAGATGTCGGCTGCGACGACATAAGGCTCCACCCGGTAATGCTCCGCCGCCTCTTCGGTCAGCGCATGGTTGACCGGGTTGAGCATGGAGAAGCACCGATAGGCATCGTCGAACTGCCCCATTTCAGCGAGCGCGATCACGAACCATGTGGCAGCATGCGTGTACTGCCCCCCATTCTCGCGCACTCCAGGCGGGTAGCTCTTGATGTAGCCGGGATCCTTGTCGGTGCGAGAGAATGGCGGAGTGAACAGCCGGATGATCTTAAGATCCTCGTCCACAAGGTATTCTGTCGCCTTGACCATGGCCGTCTTGGACCTGGCCGGGTCACCCTCGCCCGACAGCACGCTCCAGGACTGGGCGATGGAGTCTATCTTGCATTCGTCGGATTCGCGCGAGCCGAGCGGCGAGCCATCGTCATAGCTTCCGCGACGGTACCATTCGCCATCCCAGGCCGAGTTTTCCAAGGCGCGTTTGAGAATGCCTGCATGCTTTTCCCAAGCGCGGGCACGTTTCTCGTCACCTTCTTTCCGGGCGACGGTCGAAAAATCGTGCAAGGCCTTGAGCAGGAACCAGCCAAGCCACACGCTCTCTCCACGGCCCTTTTCGCCGACGCGGTTCATGCCGTCATTCCAGTCGCCGCCCAGGATCAGAGGCAGGCCGGACTTGCCGGAACGCTTGATGGCGAGGTCGAGAGCCAGAGCGCAGTGTTCGTAGAGCGACACCTTCTTCTTCGTCACTTCCGGCGTGAAAAAGGCGTCATGCTCTCCTTCGATCAGCGTCTGCCCTTCAATGAAGGGAATCTGCTCCTTGAGGATCGTCCGATCGCCGGTAACCTCCATGTAGTGGTTGACTGCATAGGCGAGCCAAACGACGTCGTCCGAAATAAGGGTGCGCACGCCGGCACCGGTGCGCGGCAGCCACCAGTGCTGAACGTCGCCTTCAGGGAACTGTCTGCGGGCGGCATTGAGGATCTGCGCTCGGGCCAGCTTCGGATCATGCGACAGCAGCGCCAAAGTATCCTGCAACTGGTCACGGAAGCCATAAGCGCCGCTTGCCTGGTAGAAGGCCGAACGTGCGCGGATTCGGCAGGCCAGCGCCTGATAGGGCAGCCAATGATTGACCAGGGCGTTGAGCGCCTTGTCTGGGGTTTCGACCTGGATGGTGTCCAGAAAGGCCCGCCACTCCTGATGGTTTTGAGCGAGACGCTGGTCGAAATCCATCTCGCGATGCTTCTTCACCAGCGCGTTCGCCTCCTCGGCCGAAGCGGCGTCACCCAGCAGCCAAAGCAGCGTGACATCGCCGCCCGCTGGAATCTCTACATCCCGGGCAAGCGCAGCGCAGGGATCATCGCCGGCCTCAACACGTCCTGACAATGAGAGGCCTTTCACCGCAGCGTATGGCGCGGTGCTGGAGCCGTGGCGGCCCAGGAATTCCTGGCGATCCGCCGTCACGGACTGAGGCTCCTGGTCACTGGCCATGAAGGCTACACGGTCGCCGAAATCGAGATGATAGGGGTTGCGCGCCAGAAGCGCGCCCGTTTCAGGATCGCGCGAAGGCACTATGGTGGCCGCCGTCTGGGAGCGATGGCCGCCGAGCACCCACTCGGCATAGGCGTATACGCGCAGCCGTACTGAAGAAGACCCGGCGTTCTGTATGCGCAGCCGGGAAATGCGCACCGGATCGACCGGGTCGACCACGTGGGTAAGGTCCATGGAAAGCGGGCCCCGCCTGGTCCGGAAGGTCGAAAAACCCTGCCCGTGCCACGTCTCGTATGCCATTGCCGGATCGCGCAAGACGCCGGCAATCGGCGAGAATGCCGCCCCGCTGTCGAGATCATGGATGTAGATGCCCTCGCCCGGCCGGTTGGTGACCGGGTCGTTCGACCAGGGCGTGATCTGGTAGTCGCGACTGTTGCGGCTCCATGTAAAAGCGGCGCCTTCTGCCGACACATGGAATCCGAAGCCCTCATTGGCGATGACGTTGATCCACGGCTGTGGAGTCACTCGTCGCCCGGAGAGACGTACGACATAATGCCGACCGTCGCCCTCGAAGCCGCCGAACCCGTTCCAGTATTCAAGCCCCTGGCCGTCCGTGGCAATGCCTTCCGAAAGGAAGGCGGAAACCTCTTGAGTCGTGTCGTCCTCTGGGAGGGTCGTCGCATCATGGGGCGTGAATTCATCCCGCGCCTGCAGTGCGGCGGCCTCGGCACGCTCGATCTGATCGAATATCGTGCCGTTTCGGGTATGCAGCACAACCCTGGCCACGGCCAGCAGCGTACGGTAAGTCGGCTCGTCCATGAGGTCGCGCCGCACCGCGAATATATGTTGGCGAGGGCCGAGTTCCTTGCCACGCAACCGGCTGTTCTCGCAAAGCGCCTCGATGGCATGCTGCAGGTCCTGAACGTAGGAAGAAGCCTGCTCATTGACGATGACCAGGTCGACCATCATCCCGCGTGCGCGCATATATTCCTGGAAGCGCAGCGACTGGGCAACGATCTCAAGATCCGCGACGTCGGCGATGCGAACGACGAAGATCGGATAGTCGCCGGAAATGGAAGTGGGCCACAGGCTGGACTGCTTGCCAAGCCCGGCAGCAATGGTTTCGGCTGGCGGACGCATGAACGGATCGGGATAGATCAGATATCGAGCCAGCTTTTGCACATTGGCAGCGTCTGTCAGGCTCAGGCCCATATGCCGCGTCTGCACCTGCGAGCGCGTCCATGCAAGCATCGCCTGACGTGCGAAGCTTTCGGCATGGTCGAGTCGCGACATGGTTTCTTCCACTTCGACCCGGTTGGCGCCCACGACCGTCCAGAACACGAGCGATATTTTCTTGTTGGCCGGCACGCGCACCCGCCGTCGCAGCGAGATGATGGGATCGAGCGTGAAGCCAGCATGCCCGCCGAGCCGGGCGCCCGGATCGAAAGCAGCCGCCTGTGAAATATCGCGTCCCCGGCCAATGAACGCCCGCCGGTCGGTTTCGGCTTCCGTGTCGCGGGCGAGGCTGGAAGGATCGGTCAGGAACAGGTCTTTTATACAAACT
>QGUU01000081.1 GCA_003242525.1 Pseudomonadota bacterium
GGGCAGGGCACCGTCTTTTCGTATTCGAGGTGAATTCCATGAACCAGCCGAACACCACCGTGACGGTAGCAAATGTCCGCTTCGACAATAGCGCCCCCTTGGCGCTGATTGCCGGTCCATGCCAGCTGGAATCCCGTCAGCATGCCTTCGACATGGCGGGTAGCCTCAAGGAAATTGCCGGGAAGCTGGGCATCGGCTTGGTGTACAAGACGAGCTACGACAAGGCCAACCGCACTTCGCTTTCCGGCAAGCGTGGCGCGGGGCTTGATGCTGCGCTGCCGGTGTTCGATGACCTGCGCAAGGAGTTTTCCCTGCCGGTTCTGACCGATGTGCACACCGAAGAGCAATGTGCGGTGGTGGCTCCCCATGTCGACATCTTGCAGATACCCGCCTTTCTGAGCCGGCAGACCGATCTCCTGGTCGCCGCGGCCCGGACGGGCAAGGTCGTCAATATCAAGAAGGGACAGTTCCTCGCGCCCTGGGACATGAAGAACGTCGTTGCCAAGGTCACCGGTTCCGGCAACGCAAACGTGCTGGTAACGGAGCGCGGCGTTTCCTTTGGCTATAATACGCTGGTTTCGGATATGCGCGCGCTGCCGATCATGGCCGAACTCGGCGCGCCGGTAATCTTCGATGCGACGCATTCGGTGCAGCAGCCGGGCGGGCAGGGCGGCTCGTCGGGTGGCGAGAGGCGCTTTGTCGAAATACTGGCGCGCGCCGCCGTTGCCGTCGGCGTCGCCGGCGTTTTCATCGAAACCCACCAGGACCCGGACAACGCGCCGTCGGATGGTCCGAACATGGTGCCGCTCAAGGACATGCCTGCCCTCCTTGAACGGTTGATCGCCTTTGATCGGGTTGCAAAGGGCAGATAGGCGGGACACCCCTACGGGCTCCATTTCGCTTTACAGGCTTCTGCCCGGTGCCTATGTATCGCGCCGATCATTGAACCTACCTGCAGGACGAAACAGTGCGCGCGGAAACGCAGATCATCATTGACGAAATCAAGCAGGCCATAAGCCTGCTGAGGAGGCATCTTTGACTGGGATCAGGCGGTCAAACGGCTTGAGTACCTGAATTCCCGCGCAGAGGACCCCAGCCTGTGGGATGATCCGGCCGAGGCGCAAAAGCTGATGCGCGAGCGCCAGAACCTGGATGACGGTATCAGCGCGGTCAAGCAACTGGAACAGGCGCTGGAGGACAATGTCGGCCTGATTGAGCTTGGCGAGGAGGAGGGCGACCAATCGATCGTCCAGGAAGCCGAAGCGGCTCTTCGCTCCATGAAGGGCGAGGTGAGGGCCCGCCAGGTCGAGACCATGCTCTCGGGCGAGGCCGATGCCAACGACACCTATCTGGAAATACACGCCGGCGCCGGCGGCACCGAGAGCCAGGACTGGGCCTCGATGCTGCTGCGCATGTACACGCGCTGGGCGGAACGCCGGGGCTTCAAGGTCGAGGTGCTGGAGATTCACGACGGTGAGGAAGCGGGCATCAAGTCTGCCACGGTTCTCATCAAGGGGCAGAACGCCTATGGGTGGTTGAAGACGGAGTCGGGCGTGCATCGCCTGGTCCGTATCTCGCCTTACGACTCCAATGCACGGCGCCATACCTCTTTCGCATCGGCCTGGGTCTATCCGGTGATCGACGATTCGATCGTTATCGAGATCCCCGAGTCGGAGGTCCGCATCGACACCTATCGGTCGTCCGGCGCTGGCGGTCAGCACGTCAACACCACGGACTCGGCTGTTCGCATCACGCATATTCCGACCGGCATTGCCGTGGCCTGCCAGGCAGAGCGCTCGCAGCACAAGAACCGCGCCAAGGCGTGGGAGATGTTGCGATCACGGCTTTATGAGGAAGAATTGAAAAAGCGGGAGATGGCCGCCAACGCAACGGAGGCGACCAAGAGCGACATTGGCTGGGGACACCAGATACGTTCCTACGTGCTGCAGCCCTATCAGTTGGTGAAGGATCTGCGGACCGGCGTAGAGTCAACCAGCCCGTCTTCCGTCCTCGATGGCGATCTGGACGACTTCATGGAAGCGGCGCTTTCGCAACGAATTGAAGGTGGTAGCGGCCAGCCTGTCGCCGACATCGACTAAAGAAATCCGATATTGTCCGACAGGCCCAGGGCCCGAGGCACCAATGGTGCGGCGGGCCTTTTTCGCGCCGCGACGTTTCCGCGATCGGCTGTCGTTACCCTGCCGCTCGTGAGCGCCCCGTCTGGGCTGGGACGCGTCGATTGAAGCCATTGGGCAGTGCGTGAATTGTGACCGAGACCGGCGGCAGGAACTCCGGCCACGAAGGCGCGTTCCTTCAGAACGGGCAACTTGGGAAGGGTGCTTGTTCGAGAGGAAAGCAACGATGTCTGTTGCCTTGCGATCTGCCTTGGTTGTTCCCACCGTGCGCCGGCTTGTTTTGCTCTTTCCGGTTGCTGGCGCCCTTGCACTAGCTGCAGGCAGTGTTTTCGCCCACGACGCTGCGCCAACGGCTTCGAAACCCCTCGGTTGGACCTATCCGTATGCGTGCTGCGCCGATCTCGATTGCCGCGCAACGCATAAGGGAGAGGTGCTTGAGCGTCCTGAAGGATACGTCATTGCTGGAACCGGAGAGGTCGTTCCTATGACCGATCGGCGCGTGCGCGAAAGCCCTGACGGACAGTTCCATTGGTGCGCGCACCTATCCGGCCTCGATGCGGGCCACACGATCTGCCTGTTCGTGCCGCCGCGCTCATTCTGACTGCAGAGGCTGATGCGTCGCACCGATTCGCCGTTTCGGCGTATTGTTCCTCGCGATACCTCATGATGGCCCGAATCTGCCTAGCCCCCGAGCCGGAAACAGAGAAGAACTGAAAAGCCGTGGATCGCCAATTGTGGCGGTTCCGCTTTTTGTCGTATTTAATGATACAAGGGCGATGAATGGTGGACGGTGCGCGCTGCGCGCCTGCAATGTGAGAGGGAATCCCATGAAGAAGGCCGTACTCGTCGTTATGGCGACGTCGTTTCTTGTAGCCGCCTGCACGACCGATCCATATACGGGCGAGCAGAAGGTTTCCAATACAGCGGGCGGCGCGGTGCTGGGCGGCCTGGCGGGCGCGGCGCTAGGTACGCTGGCGGGCGGCAATGACCGCCGCAACGCCCTGATCGGCGCCGGTATTGGCGCTCTTGCCGGCGGCGCCATCGGCTCGGTGATGGACCAGAATGAAAATGCCCTGCGGGCGCAACTTCAAGGCACCGGCGTGAGCGTGACCCGCGTTGGAAACCAGATCATGCTCAACATGCCGTCCGACATTACCTTCGGAACGGATCAGGACACGATCAAGCCGGAATTCTATTCCGTACTGAATTCCGTGGCGCTGGTGCTGAAGAAATACAATCAGACCCTGGTCGATGTGTTCGGGCACACCGACTCTACCGGCAGCGACCAGCACAATTTCGATCTGTCGCAGCGCAGGGCACTGGCCGTCGCCAACTATCTGACTGCCCAGGGCGTCGATTCGCGCAGGTTCGCCGTGACCGGATTCGGCAAGACGCGGCCGATCGCCTCGAATGCAACGGCGGAGGGCCGCGCCCAGAACCGCCGTGTCGAGATTCAGCTCTCGCCGCTGACCTGATAGCGCGCATTGTTTGGAAAATATAAAGGCGGCCTTCTGCGGGCCGCCTTTATCGTCAATCCTTGCCGGCGGTCAGACCTTCGCCGGAATCTTCATGAATGCCGGCACGTCATCGCCAAAGCCCACCGTGACCTTGTCGCCGTCGTCATCGCTCTGCGTTGACCTTCCGGTTCGGCGCGGCTTCGAATGTTTTGCGTTGTCCGCTTCGTCTGCCTTGCGAGCGGCATTGCCGGTACGGATGGCGTCCTTTCTCTCCTGACGATCCGACCGCTCGGAAGCGGGTGCAGCGGATTCGGCTTCACCTGCTTCAGCCGCCTTGTGCTCGGCGCGTGCCTTGCGCCCCTTGCCGGTCTCGTCTTTGTGGCTGCCCCGGCGTGAGCTGCCCCGGCCGCGGTGCGGCCGATCGGCCTCCTCATCTTCGGAAGGCGCGAGCGTGGAGAGATCGCCGTCATGCCACTCGATCTTCTGGCCGATCAGTTTCTCGATCGCGTCCAGATATTTGGTGTCACTGCGAGTCACGATCGTAAAGGATTTGCCGGAGCGCCCCGCGCGACCAGTGCGGCCGATACGGTGGACATAGTCTTCCGAGTGGATGGGAACGTCATAGTTGAAGACGTGACTGACATCCGGGATGTCCAGGCCTCGGGCCGCGACGTCGGAAGCGACTAGAAGCTTCAGCTTGCCGTCGCGGAAATTGCTCAGCATGGTCATGCGCGCGCGCTGGTCCATGTCGCCATGCAGCGCACCTGCGTTGAAGTCGTGCTTGACCAGAGAACGGAACAGCTCCGACACTTCGACCTTCCGGTTACAGAAGATGATCGCGTTCTTTAGCGATTCGCCTTCTTCGCGGATCAACTGGCGTAGGACAGCGCGCTTTTCCCACGGTTTGGAGCCGGACTTGACCAGCCTCTGCGTTACCGTGGAGGCTGTGGACGATGCCTTCGCCACTTCGATACGGACCGGCGCGTGCAGGAATTGCTCCGTCAGCTTGGTGATCTCGGGCGGCATGGTGGCCGAGAAGAAAAGCGTCTGGCGCGTGAATGGAATGAGCTTGCAGATACGCTCGATGTCAGGAATGAATCCCATGTCGAGCATGCGGTCCGCCTCGTCGATGACGAGGATCTCTACGCCAGTCAGCAGCAGCTTGCCACGTTCGAAATGATCGAGCAGGCGGCCCGGCGTTGCAATCAGCACGTCGGCTCCGCGTTCCAGCTTGCGTTCCTGATCGTCGAAGGACACCCCGCCAATCAGCAGCGCGATGTTGAGCTTGTGGTTCTTGCCGTAGCGAGTGAAGTTTTCCTCCACCTGGGCGGCAAGTTCGCGCGTGGGTTCCAGGATGAGCGTCCTCGGCATGCGTGCCCGGGCGCGGCCCTTTTCCAGCCGGGTAATCATGGGCAGCACGAAGGCAGCCGTCTTGCCCGTGCCGGTCTGGGCAATGCCGAGTACGTCCTTGCCCTGGAGGGCATGCGGGATGGCCCCCGCCTGGATCGGTGTCGGCTGCGTGTAGCCGGCATCATTCACGGCAGATAGCACCTTCGGCGACAGGCCGAGGTCTGAGAAACTCAACGCTTCCTGAGCGGTCTTGGTGTCTGAGGACAAAATCTGGCTGTCTTTAGCTTTTCGGACGAGCGCGACGCCGCAGGCATCGTGGCAGACGCCCCGCGTCTGCTATCTGCTGCATTGCGTTAGGCGCAACCCTGCCATTTGTCAACTTGGACGGATGCAATGACGGCGCCAATTCCTACCTAATCTTAACCACCAGCGTTAACGGCGCGACTCAGTAGCGGAACTGCTCGGCCAGGATACGTTCGTTCCAAGAATGACTCGGGTCGAACAGTAGCGTAGCCGTCTGCGAAGGCGATTCGCGAACAGTCACGGTTGCCACCGCTTTCACTTCCGTGTGGTCGGCTGCCGCGTTCACCGGCCGCTTGTCGGCTTCCAATATGTCGAAGCGCACTGTTGACCGGTTTGACAAGAGCGCACCGCGCCACCGCCGCGGCCGGAACGGGCTGACGGGCGTCAGCGCAAGCAACGGCGCGTCCAGCGGCAAGATGGGGCCGTGGGCTGAAAGATTATAGGCGGTGGAGCCGGCGGGCGTAGCCACCATCACGCCGTCGCAGGAGAGCTCTTCCAGCCGCGTCTGGTCATCCACGGCGATGCGGATCTTCGCAGTCTGATAGGATTGCCGCCACAAGGCCACCTCGTTGATTGCCAGCGCGTTATGAACTTCGCCCGAAGTGGTGACCGCATTCATCTCAAGCGGCCGAATCGTATCGGGTACCGCGGCCGCAATACGCTCCTCGAGCCGCTCAAGCTGATATTCGTTCATCAGGAAGCCTATGGTGCCGCGGTTCATGCCGTAGATCTTCTTGCCGCTTCCCATGGTCTCGCGCAGAGTCTGCAGCAGGAAGCCGTCGCCGCCTAGGGCAACGATCACATCAGCTTCTTCCACGGGCGCGGAGCCGTAGCGCGCTTCGAGCGCTTCCCGGGCGGAAATCGCGTCTGCGCTGTCGGAAGAGGTGAAGGCAAAGCGGTTCGTTATGTGCATGGTTCTCTGGTGTCTGAGCGCCTGGCGAGGAGAGGCGTAACATGAGCCGCCGCATACGCATAGCAGCACCTTCCAGCCGCCTCCATCCGTTAAGCGACCGGGGTCATGCTGAAAGCGAGAACGATGGCGGATCGACCGCCCGATGAATCATGAACTGCCGAGCAGAGGGGAGTGGTGCCCCCGGCAGGGATTGAACCCGCGACCTTCGGTTTACAAAACCGCTGCTCTACCGCTGAGCTACAAGGGCACGGCCTTCGGTTACCATATTTGCCGCTACAGTAAAGAGGATGTCACGCTTCAAAATGCTCATCGGCCTGCCGAAGGCCTCGAACTCTGCGAACGGACTGAAATCGGCCGCTATTCTCCCCATATAGGAATGACGGACATCGTGTGGGAGGTCCTGCAATGATCCGCTTGCTGGTGCTGGCAATTTTGGTGGTGCTCGTCTGGCTGGGCCTGCTGAAGCTCATCGACGCCTCTCGGCGAGGCCGGATAGACTGGACGGGCGTTGCCACTTTCGTCGCCTTTATCGTGATGGCTTTCTGGTTGCGCCACATCACCGGTATTGGCTGACGCGTCCTGCACAAAAAATGTGAAAAGCCACTGAACCTTTCTCCTTCCTCCTGCGACTGACGAATACGGGGCGATGGTCGCCTCGATCGCATCAGGATCAGGACCGAGGAGGTTTTCATGTTCAAGCGCACTTTTGTAACCGGGCTCACCGCTGCCGTCGTTGCTGTCGGAGCTCTTACCGCAGCCGTACAGCCCACTATGGCGGGGCCGCACAAGCATCATCATCACCACCACAAGCATCACAAGCATCACAAGCATCATGGCCATTTCGGCTGGGGCGTCGGTGGTTTCCTGCTGGGGGCCGCCCTGGCTCAGCCCCGCGTGATTGTGGTCGACGAATATGGTAGCGGCCATGTACAGCGCTGCCTCGCCCGCTACCGCAGCTATGACCCCGCCACCGATACCTATATGGGCTACGATGGAATACGGCGTTATTGCCGTCTCTGATTTCCACCGTGCATTGCCGCAAGGCCAGGGAGGCTTCCGTTTATCCGGAGCCTCCTTCGGCTGTTCTCATCGTGAATGTCTTTTCTTTGGCTGCAAGCTTCGTTAAGCCGGGCCGATGATCGTCCCAGGCCAGCAGCCATGAACATCCACGCCGACGCCTTAGCCGAAGCAGATCGATCCGGCTCTCACCCGCTTTTTCGTGATGTGCCGTCATCAGTCGAGTTCAACAAACTGCGCAAGAGGCTGCTGCGGCAGCTACGCCAGGCCATGGAAGACTTCTCCATGGTCAGGCCCGGTGAGCGCTGGCTCGTGGCGCTCTCGGGGGGCAAGGATTCCTACGGCCTGCTGGCGCTTCTGCTTGACCTGAAATGGCGTGGCCTGCTGTCGGTGGACCTGCTGGCATGCAATCTCGATCAGGGCCAGCCAAACTTTCCGAAGAATGTCCTGCCGGACTATCTGAGCGCCCATGGCGTCCCGCACAGGATCGAATACCAGGACACCTATTCGGTTGTGACTGAAAAGCTACCGGAAACCAGCACCTACTGTTCGCTCTGCTCGCGGCTGCGTCGTGGCCATCTTTATCGCATAGCCCGCGAGGAGGGTTGTGCGGCGCTGGTGCTCGGCCATCACCGCGAGGACATACTGGAAACCTTCTTCCTCAATCTGTTTCATGGCGGCAGGCTCGCCGCCATGCCGCCCAAGCTGCTCAATGACGAGGGGGATGTGATGGTGTTGCGGCCGCTCTCCTACTGCGCGGAAGCCGATCTGGAAAAGTTCGCTGCGGCGATGAAATTCCCAATCATTCCCTGCGATCTCTGCGGCTCGCAGGACGGCCTGCAGCGCAATGCCATGAAGGCGATGCTGGATGAGATCGAACGGCGTATGCCTGGCCGCAAGGACACGATGATCCGCGCGCTCACCAATGTGCGGCCGTCTCATCTGCTCGATCGCAAGCTGTTCGATTTCGGCGGTTTGGCCCCAGTCGGAGTATAGCGACGTCGGGCCCCAGGAGTGCCGGTCATCGTCGAAACCAGGGGAGTTCAGCCTTCAAGGACTCGACGCCGGCGGCCGCATTCGGGACAATTGCCCGAGTCTGAGCGACAAGGCCGATGGCAAGCGACAATCTTTCACGTGATCCTCTGAAACGAGCGGCGCTGCTTGCATCAGCGCCGGTGACGCGGCCCTTTATCCATCTGCGCGTCCATTCGGCCTATTCGCTGCTGGAAGGCGCGCTCCAGCTTGGCAAGATCATCGGTCACGCGCTCAAGGACGAGTCGCCTGCCATAGCCGTCACCGACACCAACAACCTGTTCGGTGCCCTGGAGTTTGCCCAGAAAGCCGTGAAAGAGGGCATCCAGCCAATCGTGGGCTGCCAGCTGGACATATCCTTCACCGGCGAATCTGCCGATGCGCAGCACGACCGCCGGCGCCACGGACAGCCGTTGCGGCCCGTCGTGCTGCTTGCCGCCACGGAGGAAGGCTATGCCAATCTCGTCCGGCTGGTCAGCCACGTCTACCTCGACACGCCGCCCGGCGACCCGGTTCACCTGACGACAGCGATGCTGCAGGGGAG
>QGUU01000548.1 GCA_003242525.1 Pseudomonadota bacterium
GCGCCAACCGGACGGAGTGGCCCATACCGCGCGAAGCTGTTCTTCTTCGGACTTCTTGCTGGCGATCCTCGCTTCGCTCATCGGAGTCCTTTCAGCCAACGCGCGAGCTGGTCGAGTTCCAGTGCGGACAGGTGGGGCGAGGCGGGCATATGCGCTCCAGGTTTCACCGAGCCGGGATTGACGATGAAACGGGCGAGCTGGTCGGTCGTGTTGTTGAGGTAGCCGGCGCCGATCGTCAGGCGCGAGCCTACATGGGAAAGGTCGGGACCTTTGAACAAACCCCCCGCCGCCCCATCGATACGATGGCATTGGCCGCACTGCTCGCGGTCGAACACTCTCCTGCCTTCGACGTTCGTGCCGAACCCTGCGGAGGAACCACTGCGCTCGTCCAGCCAGGCGTCGAGGTCGGCCGGTTGCATGACGACGACCGGGAAGGCCATGCGTGCATGCGAGGTACCGCAGAATTCGGCGCACTGGCCGCGATAAGTGCCGGTCTTGGTCGGGCGAAACGACATGCGGTTGATGCGTCCCGGGACCAGATCCATCTTGCCGCCAAGCGCCGGAATCCAGAACGAATGGATCATGTCGCTGCTTGTCAGCTCAAACTCCACACGTTCCCCCGCCGGCAGGCGTACTTCGTTGGCCGAGATCACCGTGCTGCCGTCCTGACGATGGTAGAGTACCTCCCACCAGAACTGGTGGCCGACGATCTCGACGCGCAGGTCAACGCCTTCGCCGCCGGCAAATGGCCGAAGCGATGGCATCAGCCACAGTGTGTAGGAGAGCAGGGCGGTCAGGACCGTCACGGGGAGGACGACGCCACCCAGAACGATCAGCCGGCCGGCCGCCCGTTCACCCACCGGGCGGCTGTTCCGGCGCGACGCGTACAGCGACAAAGCGACGACCAGTAGCCAGATGATGAATCCCCCGGCTGCCATGACCCAGAACAGGGTCGCGACCTGCTCGGCTTCCTCCGCGGCGGGCGCAAGCGCCGACTGGACGCCACTACAGGAGGCGAGCGATTGGCACGCGATGCCTAGCGCGATGGCACGATGACTGCGCGAGGCTGGAGCTGCTGTTCCTTTCGCTTGCGCAAGGGCGCTCCTTTTCGCCGTGAGTTTTCCCGCAATGCAGCGGGGGATAGGGAACCGCGGCATGCCCGCCGCGGTTGGGAAGGGAACATGCAGGCTCGCCTTGCGTTGGCAGGCAACAGGGAAGCTCTGCCATGGTCGGTACCATAACGGGTTATTCGTCGATCCAGATTGGGCTGCACTGGGCGGTCGTGGTGCTGGTCGCGTTTCAATATGTGGCGAATCGGGGAATCGAAGCGGCCTGGGAGGCGGTGCAGGCGGGCAAAGCCCTGCCGCCGGAAGCCGCAGTCCTGACGGCCTTGCACATTGGGGCGGGGTTGATGGTGTTTCTTCTTGCGCTGACGAGGATCGGCCTGCGGCTGATCCGCGGCGCACCGCCACCACCTGCCGATGAGCCACGGCTGCTGCAGCTTCTCGCGGAGGCCGTGCATGTGGCGATCTATGCATTGCTTCTCCTGCTGCCGCTGAGTGGTCTGGTGGCATGGTTCCTTGAAATTCCGTCAGCGGCACTCATCCATGTGCTGCTCACCAATGCGCTTCTGGCTGCGATCATCCTGCATGTGACGGGAGCGTTGTTTCAGCACTTTGTCCGACGCTCCGATGTGTTGATGCGGATGCTTCGGCCTGAGCCGGAGGATGCGCCGATCAGCAGACAGGCTTCGCCGCCTTCGGATGGGAGGCGGGGAGATCCAGATTTTGCATGAAGTCGATCCCCTCCAGGCGATGGATGAACTTCATACGATTTGAGGCGCCTTTTGTTCCCAACCTGCGTCTCCGCAAGGGATGTTGGCCGTCGACAGAGCCGTTTGGAGCGAGTGTACCTGTAACGCAGTCGATAGCGAGCTTCGGCTGGAGCCTGACCGAGCTTCAGGACCTTCATCTGCACCTGGCGGAGTGCATGAAGGGGTCAAGGAACTCGCTGACAGCACGCAATCATTGGCAACGTGACGGGCGCAGTGGAGCGCGTGCGGGCCACAGTTTCGCGCTCGGCTGAGAAGGAGCGGGGGAAGCCTCTGAACGGCAAGGCCAGCGCCGCTTCACTTCAAGTCGAGTTGTCCCGCTGCAGCTTGGCGGGGCGCCGCGTCCGGCGCGGCGCCGGCCCGCCCGGCCCCCGGACCCGCCGGCGCGCGGCGGTCTGGGGGTGGGGCCCCGGCATTTTCCCCTTTGGCGAGGGGGACAGCCCGGCGATGAAGAAGCCGACG
>QGUU01000549.1 GCA_003242525.1 Pseudomonadota bacterium
AAGGAACCCAAGCCCGGCGTCGATTTCTTCCCGCTGACCGTCAATTATCAGGAAAAGACATTTGCCGCCGGCAAGATCCCCGGCGGCTATTTCAAGCGTGAAGGCCGCCCGAGCGAGAACGAGACCCTGGTTTCCCGGCTCATCGACCGTCCGATCCGCCCCCTTTTCGCCGAGGGGTACAAGAACGACACGCAGGTCATTGTCACCGTTGTCCAGCACGATCTCGAAAACAATCCCGACATCCTTTCCATGATCGCGGCTTCGGCCGCGCTGACGCTCTCGGGTGTTCCGTTCATGGGACCCGTCGGTGGTGCGCGCGTCGGCTATATCGATGGCGAGTACAAGCTCAACCCGCTTCTCGACGAGATGCCTGAATCCAAGCTGGATCTCGTGGTGGCCGGCACCTCCGAGGCCGTGCTGATGGTGGAGTCCGAAGCCAAGGAACTCGATGAAGAGACGATGCTTGGCGCCGTCATGTTCGGTCATCGCTCCTTCCAGCCGGTCATAGACGCCATCATCAAGCTTGCGGAAGTTGCCGCGAAAGAGCCGCGCGAACACAAGATCGAGGATCTCTCCGCCCTCGAAAAGGAGATGCTGGACATCGCCGAGGCGGATCTGCGCGAGGCCTACAAGATTATCGACAAGCAGCAGCGCTATGCTGCGGTCGATGCGGTCAAGGCCAAGGTGAAAGCGGCCTTTACGCCACCCGAAGGCGAGGAGGCGAAATGGTCGGCCGAGCAGGTCGCCACGGTGTTCAAGGAGCTCCAGGCCAAGATCGTGCGCTGGAACATCCTTGATACATCCTCGCGCATCGACGGACGCGATCTCAAGACGGTTCGCCCGATTGTGGCGGAGGTCGGCGTTCTGCCGCGCACCCACGGCTCGGCGCTCTTCACCCGCGGCGAGACGCAGGCCCTGGTCGTTGCAACGCTCGGCACCGGCGAGGACGAGCAGTATATCGATGAACTCACCGGAACCCGCAAGGAAACCTTCCTGCTGCACTACAACTTCCCGCCCTACTCGGTGGGCGAGACAGGCCGCATGGGTTCGCCGGGCCGACGCGAGATCGGGCATGGCAAGCTCGCCTGGCGCGCGATCCACCCCATGCTGCCAAGCCTTGAACAGTTCCCCTACACGCTGCGTGTCGTGTCCGAGATCACCGAGTCCAATGGCTCCTCCTCCATGGCCACCGTCTGCGGCGCCTCGCTTGCGCTGATGGATGCGGGCGTCCCGCTGTCCAAGCCGGTTGCGGGCATCGCCATGGGCCTGATCAAGGAAGGCGACCGCTTCGCCGTCCTGTCCGACATCCTCGGCGACGAGGACCATCTTGGCGACATGGATTTCAAGGTGGCCGGCACCAACAGCGGCATTACCTCGCTGCAGATGGACATCAAGATCGACGGCATCACCGAGGAGATCATGAAGATCGCGCTCGGTCAGGCCAGGGAAGGCCGGCTGCACATTCTGGGCGAAATGGCCAAGGCCATCTCGGAAAGCCGAGGCCAGCTTGGCGAGTTCGCGCCGCGCATCGAGGTCATGCACATCCCCACCGACAAGATCCGTGACGTGATCGGCTCAGGCGGCAAGGTCATCCGCGAGATCGTGGAAAAGACCGGCGCCAAGATCAACATAGAGGACGACGGCACGGTCAAGATCGCTTCCTCCGCCGCCAAGGAAATCGAGGCGGCCAAGAAGTGGATTCACACTATCGTGGCAGAGCCTGAAGTTGGCGAAATCTACGAGGGTACCGTGGTCAAGACCGCGGACTTTGGCGCCTTCGTCAACTTCTTTGGCCCCCGTGATGGCCTTGTCCACATTTCGCAGCTCGCCGAGCAGCGCGTCCAGAAGACGACCGACATCGTCAAGGAAGGCGACAAGGTCTGGGTCAAGCTCATGGGCTTCGACGAGCGCGGCAAGGTGCGTCTCTCCATGAAGGTCGTGGACCAGACGACGGGCAAGGAGATTGTCAAGGAAAAGAAGGCCGAGGAGGCCGAAGACGCGGCGTAACCCTGACGCGTTATCCACCATTGCGGAAAGGGGCGCGGCAAGGCTGCGCCCTTTTTATTGAATCCTGCTCTTGAGAATCCGATTCAATGAATTCCAAGGCATCAAAGACGCTGTTCCATCTCTTCCAGACGGGGGTCCTCGGTCTGCCGTCCAGGGATTCGAGATTCGTGTTTTTCGGCGCGGAGCCGGGATTTCGCCTGCCTGAAGACTGGAACGCGCCGATTCATGCCGTTCAGGGCTTCCGGCCGGATTTCCTCGCGTTAAGCCGCATGGGCGTGGCGGTCA
>QGUU01000550.1 GCA_003242525.1 Pseudomonadota bacterium
CCCCAATAGGAGAGCAGGGATTGCAGCTTTTCCACGGGCTTGCCGGAAGAGCCGATATCGAGCACTGGCCCTGAGCTAATCCGCGCGGGCTCGACGTAAAGGCCGACCCCTGCGTCGGCCAGTGTCTTCCAGGGAAATTTCTCACCCGGATCGATCTTTCGGCCGGGCGCCACGTCTGAATGCGCCAACACCCGCTCCGGCCGGATGCGATGCCGCGCGATAATGCCGCGGCACAGTTCGATCACTGCGGCAATCTGTTTTCTCGGGAATGCCCGGTAGCCCAGCTCATGGCCAGGATTGACGATCTCAATGCCGACCGAGCAGGAATTGACGTCCGTGTTTCCATTCCAGGAGCTTTTGCCGGCATGCCAGGCCCGATCGCTTTCGCGCACCATCTGGACGACGTGCCCGTCCTCATGGACGAGATAGTGCGAGGACACTTCGCTGACCGGATCGCACAACCAAGCTTCGGCCGCGCTGCCGCTTATCATGCCCGTATAGTGCAGTACGATCATGTCGGGAGCATCCACGCCCCTCCTGAGGCCGAAATTGGGGGAAACCCGCACTTCGGCGCCAGCATGGTCGGGCGCAAATCCACTCATGCCGGGGCTAGATCGCGTTCGATCGCCTCATAGGCGGCATTGATCGCCGCCAGCCGGGCCGTGGCGATCTTGATGAATTCCTGGGGCAGGCCGCGGCCAATGAGCCTGTCGGGGTGGTTCTCCGCGACCAGTTGCCGGTAGCGTTTCCGGATATCGGCAAAGGGCCGCCCCGGCTCTATTCCCAGGACAATATAGGGATCGGCCGGCCCGAGATGAACGTGCCGCGCCAGAATGGTCTGGTAGTGGCTCTCCTCAATGTCGAAGATCTCGGCAACCCGCCGCAGGAAATGCTCTTCGCGCTCGTGCAGGACGCCATCTGCAGCAGCGATGAAGAACAAGCCGTCCAGAATGTCTTCCAGCATCCTGCAATTGGTGCGGCCGGACCCGCACAGTCGCGCCATCTGCTCGGCATATGCCTCATAGCCGGCGACGTCGCGCTTTGCGAGGTCATACAGGCGCGCCACGTTACGCAGCTGGCTGCGCGGCACCTCGAATATTTGCTGAAATGCGCGGATCTCGTCGTGTGTAACCACACCATCGGCCTTGGCCATCTTGGCCGAAAGGGCGATCATGGCGACTGAAAAGGCCACACGGCGGCGCAGGTCGGGATCGCCGCCGAACAAGTTGCGCACTGCCTCCGCCAAGTCGGCAATGCCGGACGTTGCAGATGACGAAATGCGGGTGACGAATTCGCCTATGCGTTCCCATATAGACATATCGCTACTTAGAGCGAAGCCCGGCTTCCTATCAAGCCGGGCATTGCCAGAGGCAACCCGGCCGGTGGAATACATGCCAACAGGAAAGGCCGGCTCGAGGCCGGCCTTTCCGCAGGATCTGATACTATGCTCAGTTCGCCGGAGCCGTAGAATCCGGAGCCGGTGCCGGCGCCATGTTGTTATCCGCCGGCGGCGTCGCCTCAGGCGTCATGGTATCGCCGGCAGGCGGCGTGGTGCTCTGGGTCGTGGTCGTATCCGTGCTGGTGCCGCTGTCGCTGCAAGCAGCAACGCCCAGAAGAGCCAAGGCCGACACCGAAGCGAGAATGAGCTTCTTCATGATTTCTCTCCATCGCAAACAACACCCGACCATATCGGGCGGTCGCCACAAAAATGCGGCCGCGGGGGCATCGGTTTCGTCACTTTGCGTTTCGGGCTGTAACAGCGCTCACGGCTTCGTGAGGCGTTGTGGCGGATGGCGCAGCATCCTACAAGCCTCAAGACAAGAGGGAGTTGGCCGGTGCAAGACGAGAAATGGGATTTCTGGATCGACCGCGGCGGCACGTTCACGGACATCATCGGCCGTGACCCGGCCGGCAGCCTGCATCCGCTGAAGCTGCTTTCCGAAAACCCCGAAGCCTATCCCGATGCGGCCATCCATGGAATCCGCACCCTGCTTGGCATCGGTGCGAGCGAACCAATCCCCTCGCGCCGGCTCGGGCAAGTGCGAATGGGCACGACCGTCGCTACCAACGCCCTGCTGGAGCGCAAGGGCGACAGGGTGCTGCTGTTGATCACCAAGGGCTTTCGCGATGCCCTGCGCATCGGCTACCAGGCTCGGCCGGATATTTTCGCCAAGAAGATCGTCCTGCCGGACCAACTATATGAGCGGGTCTTAGAGGTCGACGAACGCATCCGTGCGGATGGATGCATAGAGAAACTGCTCGACATATCGACGGTTCATCCGGCGCTTGAG
>QGUU01000551.1 GCA_003242525.1 Pseudomonadota bacterium
GTTTTTCGTCATTTTGATAGCATAAAACGCCGCGCTTGTATGATCTGATCATCGGCATGCGGTATCCCGGCCATTCGAGCTTCATTTGAATGTCGCTACCGAGCTCGTCGATTAGGAGGTTTTTATTGTGCCGCGGCTTCCGCCACAGCTCTATTAACGGCGCGAAACTGGCGCGGCGTCGAGCGATCGTGTCCCCAGGCGTGGTGTAGCTTTGGCGGTCGCCGTGCCTTCCGGACAGAGCCGGGGATGGATCAGCTTGCGGCTGGCAGGCTGATGAGCGGATCATCGCTCATCGTGGCGATTGTCTCAAGTGTCATGTAGCGGGACCGCTGGACGGCCCATTCGTCGTTCTGTTCGAGCAGCAGCGCACCGACCAGGCGCACGATGGCGTCGTCGTTTGGGAAGATGCCGACGACCTCTGTGCGTCGCTTGATCTCACCGTTCAATCGCTCAATCGGGTTTGTTGAGTGGAGTTTGGCCCAATGCTGCTTGGGAAAGGTCATGTAGGCGAGCACGTCTTGCTCGGCACTGTCCATGAGACTGGCGAGTTTGGGCACCTTCGGCCTGATCTGGTCGGCGACGTTGCGCCATTGGGTACTTGCAGCCTCTGACGTGTCTTGGGCAAAGGCCGTGGCGATGAAGGCGGAGACAACACGGCGTCCGCTCTTTCCGGCATGGGCGAGCGCATTGCGCATGAAGTGCACCCTGCAGCGCTGCCAGGTGGCCGAGAGAACCTTGGAGACGGCGGCTTTTATGCCTTCATGTGCGTCAGAGACGACGAGCTTGACGCCACGCAGACCCCGCCTTGTCAGCTTACGCAGGAACTCTGTCCAGATAGCCTCGGCCTCGGAGGTGCCGATCTCCATGCCGAGCACTTCGCGTCGGCCGTCGGTGTTGACGCCCACCGCGATGATGACCGCAACAGAGACGATGCGCCCGCCGCGCCGGACCTTTAGATAGGTGGCGTCGATCCACAGATAGGGCCACTCCCCCTCGATGGGCCTGTCGAGAAAGGCCTTTACCTTCTCGTCGATCTCTTCGCACAAGCGGGATACCTGGCTTTTGGAGATACCCGACATGCCCATGGCTTTTACAAGATCATCAACGGATCGGGTCGATACGCCCTGGATGTAGGCCTCCTGAATGACCGCCGTCAGAGCCTTCTCGGCCATGCGGCGCGGCTCCAGGAAGCTCGGGAAGTAGCTGCCGGTGCGAAGCTTTGGAATGCGCAGCTCAACGGTGCCCGCCCGTGTCTCCCAGTCCCGGTCGCGATAGCCGTTGCGCTGGGCCAGTCGGAAGCTATTCTTCTCGCCATAGCCCGCGCCAGTCTTCGTGCTGACCTCCAGCGCCATCAGCTTCTCGGCAGCGAAGCCGATCATCTCCCGGAGCAAATCGGCATCAGCGCTCTTCTCAACGAGCGAGCGCAGGTTCATCATATCTTCGGTCATCGGTGGTGTCCCTCAGGTTGGCTCTAAGCAACCCGACCCTACCGGAAAACACTGGTGACCACCGCTACGCCGCCCGCTCCCTACAGCACTTGGAGGGTGCGCTCGCGAGCGGCTTCGCTTCACCCAGCTACACCACTCGGCGGGACACGATCGACGTCATTTTCGCTTGATGGCTGCCGATGCTCTTTCGGTAACTATCCAGCCTTTGGTCCGGCTTAATTGCAGGGGCATTTAACTTGTTATGGTATACCTTCATGGAAGCACCGCTTCATAAATTGATGAGCTTTATGAGTTGATGAATTACATGCTGCCCGCTCTGCGGCCGCCATTTTGGCTGACAACAGCCGAAGATAGCAGACCGGCAAGCAATGGGCTTTTCAGTTTGACTTATGCTCGCTGCTCGCAGGCGGGCAGCCACACTTCAGCGTTGCGAGCGATTGCCCCTGGCCGCTGCAACGCATGACCGCATTTGTTCCCGCACGCCGGTTTGCGGCGGGCCATTGGCATTTTCCGCGCCCCGTGCAAAATCCTACGCAGATTCCTTCAGGCTGAGTTCATTACAATGCGCAGTGACGCTGACGGCCAGGGACTTTGGGCCGAAACCGCGCCGCCCGCGCCGGAAACCTCCGCTCTTTCCGGCGCGATCGTAGCCGATGTGACAATCGTTGGCGGCGGCTTCACGGGACTTTCGGCCGCTTTGCATCTGGCTTCCGGCGGCGCCAAGGTGGCTGTGCTGGAAGCGGCCGAGATCGGCCACGGCGGCTCCGGCCGCAATGTTGGGCTGGTGAATGCCGGCATGTGGGTGGAACCGGACATTGCCGCGCACGTCTCGCGAA
>QGUU01000552.1 GCA_003242525.1 Pseudomonadota bacterium
TGGCTCTCCGCCGAAAGAGCTTGCTGGATATCGCCAGAGGCTTATGACGTTGCCGATTGGGTGGCCGGTCATTCCTTCTTGTTCTGCCTGTTTGCGATGAGGTCGTCGACGACGGTGGGGTCGGCGAGGGTCGAGGTGTCGCCGAGGGAGCCGAAGTCGTCCTCGGCGATCTTGCGCAGGATGCGGCGCATGATCTTGGCCGAGCGCGTCTTGGGCAGCGCCGGGGCGAACTGGATCTTGTCGGGCGCGGCGATCGGGCCGATCTCCTTGCGCACATGCTGGATCAGTTCCTTGCGCAGCGCCTCCGAGCCCGTCTCGCCCTCCACCAGCGTCACATAGCAGTAGATGCCCTGGCCCTTGATGTCGTGCGGGTAGCCGACCACGGCGGCCTCGGCCACCTTGTCATGCGCCACCAGCGCCGATTCAATCTCGGCCGTGCCCATGCGGTGGCCCGACACGTTGAGCACGTCATCGACGCGGCCGGTGATCCAGTAATAGCCGTCGGCGTCGCGGCGGCAGCCGTCACCGGTGAAGTAGCGGCCCTTGTAGGTCGAGAAATAGGTGTCGATGAAGCGCTGATGGTCGCCGAACACCGTGCGCATCATGCCCGGCCACGGCTCCCTGATGCACAGGTTGCCCGACCCCTCGCCCTCGATCACCTGCCCCTCATTGTCGACGATCTCCGGCACGATGCCGAACAGCGGCCGCGTCGCCGAGCCGGCCTTGAGATCGGTGGCCCCCGGCAGCGGCGCAATCAGGATGCCGCCATTCTCCGTCTGCCACCAGGTGTCGACCACCGGGCAGCGCTTCTCGCCGACAACCTCGTAATACCATTCCCACGCCTCCGGATTGATCGGCTCGCCCACCGAACCCAGAATGCGCAGGCTCTTGCGCGACGTCTTCTTCACCCATTCGTCGCCCGCCCCGCGCAGCGCCCGGATCGCCGTCGGCGCCGTGTAGAAGATGTTGACCTTGTGCTTGTCCACAACCTCCCAGAAGCGCGACGGCGTCGGATAGTTCGGAACCCCCTCGAACATCAGCGTCGTGGCGCCGTTGGCCAGCGGCCCGTAGACAATGTAGGAATGCCCCGTCACCCAGCCGACATCGGCCGTGCACCAGTAGATGTCGCCGTCATGGTAGTCGAACACATATTGGTGCGTCAGCGACACATAGACGAGGTAGCCGCCGGTCGTGTGCAGAACGCCCTTCGGCTTGCCGGTCGAGCCGGACGTGTAAAGGATGAACAGCGGGTCCTCCGCCTTCATCTTCTCCGGCTTGCAGTCCGGCTTCACGCTGGCCGCTTCCTCATGCAGCCACACGTCACGCCCCTCGACCCAGTCGACCTCGCCGCCGGTGCGGCGCACCACCAGCACCTTGTCGACCTTGACGCCCTGCTGGGCGGCAATCGCGATGGCCTTGTCCGTGTTCTCCTTCAGCGCAATGCGCCGGCCCGCGCGCACCCCCTCATCGGCGGTGATCACGAAATGCGACTGGCAGTCGACAATGCGGCCCGCCAGCGCATCCGGCGAAAAGCCGCCAAACACCACCGAATGGATGGCGCCAATGCGCGTGCAGGCCAGCATCGCATAGGCCGCCTCCAGGATCATCGGCATGTAGATGGTGACCCGGTCGCCCTTGCGAACCCCGTGCTTCTTCAGAACATTGGCAAAGCGGCACACATGCTCGTGCAGCTCGTTGTAGGTGACCTTCTTCTCGTCATAGGGATTGTCTCCCTCCCAGATGATGGCCACCTGGTTGCCGCGCTTCTTCAGGTGACGGTCGATGCAGTTGTAGGAAACATTCGTCTGCCCGTCCTCAAACCACCTGATCGAGACCTTGCCATCAAACGAGGCATTGCGAACCTTCGTATAGGGCTTGAACCAGTCTATCCGCTTGCCATGCCGGCCCCAGAAACGGTCAGGATTGCGAACACTCTCATCATACCACTTCAGATACGTCTCGTTGTCGATCAGAGCGTGCTTCTTCCAACCAGACTGGACCTTGTGAACACGAACATCGGACATTAACTCCCCTCCTGAATTCTTGCGCCAAAAGCGCCGCGTCACCGCAGAAGTCGGTGCTAGATTGCGAGATATTCGTTGCGCAGGTCTTCGTTATCGAGAAGCTCCTTGGCGCTGCCGGTGAAGACCAGTTCTCCACTGTCGAGGATGACCGCCCGATCCGCAAGCCGCAGCGCGGCCACGGCGTTCTGCTCGACTATGATTGTCGTAATGCCGCGCTCCCTGATGCTGTAGACGATCCTTTATAACAAATTTACCCTT
>QGUU01000553.1 GCA_003242525.1 Pseudomonadota bacterium
TCATCTATGTTGTTCTGAAATGTGCAGGACACGGTGAGATCATCCACCTGTCTTTTCGGCGAAGGGGGGAAGTGTAAAAAAAAGAGGGGAGTAGAGGGGCGCGATCGTGGAGGCGAAAACCGCCGTAAAGAGCCAGAACAGGCAGATGGCCAGACCCGCAATGCCTACGCCGCTGTCGTAAAGCTGCCCGTAGAGACCCAGCTTCTCCTTGTAGTAATAGCTCGGCACCATCACCACCGCCAAGGCCAGCCAGACAGGCCAGAAGCGGAAGAGAACGCCCAGGACGATGTCGAAAACTCCGACAAATTCAATCATGAACCCTCTCCCTTACTGAACCCGGATACGCGGATTGAGGAACGCATATCCGACGTCGGAGATGAGTTGGGTAATCAGGACGATCAACACCGAAATCAGCGAACAGCCGAGCAGCAGGTCAATGTCGTTGTTGCTCGCCGCCTCGACCAGCGTGTAGCCGAAGCCCTGGTAGCGGAACATGATCTCGACGACCACGACGCCGGTCAGCAGCCACGGAAACTGCAGCATGATGACGGTAAACGGCGCGATGAGTGCATTGCGCAGCGCGTGCTTGACCACGACGGCGCTGAAACTCAGCCCCTTGAGCCTGGCGGTGCGGATATATTGTTGCGTCATTACCTCGACCATCGAGGCACGCGTCATGCGCGCGATATAGCCTGTACCGTAGATTGCCAGGGTTATTACCGGCAGCGTGAAATTATAGAAGGTTATCCCTTGGCTCGTAGAGGCGGCTGAACCATTCAGCCAGCCCAGCCAGGAGGCGAAGATCACCGTGAAGATGACGCCGGAAACATATTCCGGCGTGGCCGTCGAGGTGATCGAAGCGACTGACAGCGTCCGGTCCGTGCGCGACCCCTCCCGCATGCCGGCCAGAATGCCGATAAGGAGAGAAACCGGAACCATGACGGCCAGCACCCAGAACATCAGGATACCCGTGGCTCCCAGCGCCGGCAAAAGCTTCCCGGCAACGCCGGTGCGGAATTTCGTGGAGCAGCCGAAATCCCCTTGCAGCACGCCGGAATAAACGGGCTCCGTCGGATCATCGCAATACGGAAAGCGTTGGGATGCCTTGCCGGTCGCCGGATCTATGATCGGCTGCTTCTTCACGACACCCAGCCACTGGCCGTACCTGACGAAGAAGTTCTCACGATAGCCGTGTCTGACCAGCCAGCTTTCGAGCTGCTCGGCAGAGGTTCGCATCTCGGTCTGACTGATCGCCAGTTTCTTGAGATTGGGATCAAGGTTGACGAGGAAAAAGACGACGAGCGTCAGGCAAAGCATGGTGAGAGCCATGGTGCCGAGGCGCCGCAAAATGAAAGTGAGCATTTTTGTCCCCTGCCGGTAGGGTTGGGGTCAGCTACAGTTAACCCATTTTTGTTGCGCCTCGGAACGGGTCTGAACGGACTGCGCGATCAAGCCTGCTGGTCCCCCTCCATCTCGAGGCGATTGCGATGCGGGAGGAGGCTGTACGGCACCCCCTCCCGTCCGGATGTTCGCCCTACGCCTGCTCGTCGAGCCAGACCTTGTGCAGGTCGATCTCGAACATCGGATGCATCTTGCGACCCTTCACTGCGGGCACGTAGTGGCAATACAGGTTTCGCCAGTAAGGCTGAATGATGATGCCCGAGTCCTGGATGATGGTTTCAATATCCTTCATGACCTCTTTACGTTTGTCGTTGTCGCCGATCGTCAGGGCCTGATCAATCAGCTTGTCGAGTTCCGGATTGGAATAGGCGGTTTCGTTCCAGCTTCCGCCGGACTTGTAAGCAAGCGTAATCACCTGGATGCCCAGCGGGCGCATATTCCAGTTCGTTGCAGAGAAAGGATACTTCGTCCAGTCATTCCAGAAGGTCGAGCCCGGCAGGACGGTGCGCTTCACCTTGAAACCGGCCTCGCGCAGCTGCGCCGCAACCGCGTCGCAGGTGTTCTTGTGCCAGCTCTCGTCGACCGAGATGATCTCGTGCTCGAAATCCTCCTGCCCCGCTTCCTTGATGAGCGCCTTGGCCTTCTCCACGTCGCGGTTGAAAGCCGGGATTTCCGCCCAGTCGGGCTGGATCGGGGCTACGTGATAGTTGTCGGCCTTGGAGCCGGCATTGTTGATGCCAAGCTGCAGGCAGACATTGTTGTCGACGGCATACTGCACCGCCTGGCGCACCTTCTGGTCGTCATAGGGCTTGTTGGCGACGTTCATCCGGATGGTGAGCGTCGTCGACGTGCCAACCTCGGATTTCACCAGGCCCATGC
>QGUU01000554.1 GCA_003242525.1 Pseudomonadota bacterium
GGTGTGAGCGTCTCGGAGGCAGAGTCCATGGACCGAAAACTAGTCGGGCGCGGGCAGCTTGTCACGCGGGGCTGCCGCACGGGTCAGGCGATCGTTGATCGCTTCGCCCAGCCCGTCGACCGGCACCGGCTCGACCGCGATGCTGGACGCACCGCTGTCGTCGAGTTCACGCAGGAAGGAGAAGAGGTTTGCCGCCGCCTCGCGCAGGTCTCCTGCAGGCGAAAGGTTGCGAATCGCCACGGCCTCTTCCCAGCCTTTCGCGCGATCCGGTCCGAACGCCAGCAACGCCTCGCCCTTCCCCACCGAGCGGGCGTTCAGCCGCACCGCTGCTCCTGGCGCGTAGTGGGAAGCCATCATGCCCGGCGCCTGGATGCCGTCGCCCCCTCCGCGCTCAAGCGGCATACCGGCCGCTGCCTCGATTTCGCCCGCGGGCACTCCGCCGGGCCTAAGCAGGCGCAGGCTGTCCTGCCCGACCTTGACGATCGTCGATTCCAGACCGACCGCTGTAGAACCGGCATCGACAATGAGCCTGATCTTCCCGCCGAGGTCGGACTGCACGGCCTGCGCCGATGTGGGGCTGATGCGGCCCGAGGAATTGGCGCTTGGCGCGGCAAGCGGGCGGCCAAGCCGGCCAATCAGGGCGGCTCCGAAACCTCTGGGCATGCGTAGCGCAATCGTGTCCAGACCGGCCGTGACCAGCGGATGAATGTCAGTGTCCGGCTGCAGGGGCAGGACAAGCGTCAGGGGACCGGGCCAGAATGTCTCGGCGAGTTTCCGCGACAGAGGGTCGAAGCGGCCGACCCGCTGCGCCATTTCCAGGGACGCAACATGGGCGATGAGCGGATTGAAGCGGGGCCTCCCCTTTGCCTCGAAGATCTTCGCAACCGCCAGGCCATTGGTGGCATCGCCGGCCAGGCCGTACACTGTCTCGGTAGGTATGGCGACGACGTCTCCGGCCCGGAGCAGCGCAAGGGCACGCTCCATCGCTTCGCTGGCCGGCAGGATTTCAGCCTTCATGATCGCCGCCTTCTGGTGCAGACTCTGTGCCGTGAGACATCCTTCGACCGGGTGACTATCGCGGCGCCGGTGTGCGAGCAAGGTCCGCATCCGGCGTCTTGACGGTTGCCCTTGCCCAAAGCACCATTCCGGCGCAATCGCTCCGTCCCGATTTCCGCAGGCGCGCGAACTGGGAAGGCGACGGATCAACAGGGCAAGAGGGGGTTTCTGATGAGCAGGTTTGCAGCTCTGGCTGGGGCAGCCTTGTTAGTTGCCGGCCTTTCCGGCGCGGCGAAGGCAGACGAATATCTCGGCAGCTACGTGGCCCGTATATCCCATCATGATCATTTCGCCAGCGACGGTTATCCGCTCGATACCGCAGCGCAGATGGTGCGGCAGGACCGCGCGAATTTTCACAAGTTCCGGCTGCGCGATCGCGAGGACCAGCCCGACCGGTGGTTCCGCAGCGCCGAGAGCCGGGCAAGGCTGGAGCGCATGCTGCGTAGGCCCGGCGCCATCACAGGTCCGGTCCGGCGAGCGATCCTGAACGGCGAGTCGCTGATCCAGGTGGACGTCTATACCCGCAGCGTCGAGGTAATCCTGCTGAGACGATAGCGCTTCATCTTGCCGAAACTGGGGGTGGGCGGCTCGCCAGCCTATCCCGCAATACGGGAAAAATCCGCGACCTGCCCGGTGGCGGCGCGGATGCGCTCGAGCAATGCGAGCCGATTGGCGCGCACGGCGACATCTTCATCGTTCACGAGAACCTGCTCGAAGAATGAATCAACGGGCTCGCGCAATGCACTAAGGGCGCGCATTGCCCCTGAAAAGTCTTCCTTTTGAATTGCTTCGCCGGCTTCCTTCTCCGCCCTGATGATTGCGGCCAGCAGCACCTTCTCGGCATCCTCGCGCAACAGCGCAGGATCGACCGCCGGCGCAACGGAAGTGCCCTTTTTCTCTTCGGCGGCCAGAATGTTGGCTGCGCGCCTGGTGCCAGAAAGGAGATTCGCGCCATCCTCGGTGTCGAGGAAAGTGCCCAGCGCCTCGACGCGACGAACGATGGCTAGCAAGTCGTCCGACTCGGGCGAGATAACCGCGTCGATCAGATCGTGCCGCGCGCCCTGGTCGCGCAGATAGACCTTCAGGCGGTCGTGGAAGAAGGAGAGGAGATTCAGATTGCGGGCGTACCTCATGTCCTCCAAGGAAACGGGCGTTGCCGCTTCGATGTCCTCGGGGCGCAGATCCCCTTCCCAGTATCTAAGAAGAGGCCAGAGCCCTAAAC
>QGUU01000082.1 GCA_003242525.1 Pseudomonadota bacterium
AATAATGCCGGCGCCGATAATATCCGCAACGCACTGGCCGGCCTGCTCGCTCGAGGGGAAGCCGATCAGCAGGGCACGGGCCGTGTCCGGCTTTCTGAGTATGCGCACCGTCACCTCGGTGACCACACCGAGCAGGCCCTCCGAGCCGGTCATTAGCCCGAGCAGGTCGTAACCCTCGCTGTCGAGATGCTTTCCGCCGAGGCGTATGACCTCGCCATCCATCAACACCATCTCGATGCCGAGTACGTTATTGGCTGTCAGTCCGTATTTGAGGCAATGCACGCCGCCGGAATTTTCCGCCACATTGCCGCCGATCGAGCAGGCGATCTGCGACGACGGATCAGGGGCATAATAAAAGCCTTCTTCCTCGACCGCCTTGGTAATGCCGAGATTGGTCACGCCCGGCTGGGCCACGACAACCCGGTTCGGATAATCGATTTCCAGGATCCGGTTGAAGCGGCTCATCACCAGCAGCACGGCATCCGCCAGCGGAAGCGCCCCGCCCGACAGTGAGGTGCCTGCGCCGCGCGGCACGACTCGGATTTTGCGATCCTTGCAATATTTGAGAATGCGGGAAACCTGTGAGACGGTTTCCGGCAGGACGACCACAAGCGGCAACTGTCTGTAGGCTGTCAGCCCGTCGCTCTCGAAGGCGCGCATTTCGGTGGTGGTGTCTACCACGCCTTCGCCCGGAACGATGCTTCTCAAGTCCGCGACGATCTCACCGCGGCGTGCCAATGTCGCTTCATCAACGTTCGGCATGACGAGGCCGGACATGCCAATCCTCCAACTGGTAAAAAGCTTTTACCAGTCGTCGCCTCCTGCTGCAAACGCGGATTTTCAAGAAGCCGGATGCGGCACGCGGCGTCGCTTACGTAGCGGCAATTGGCCGCGCTACTCTCCGGCGATCCTGCCGGGTTCTGAATGCAGCCGCTGGACGCGTCGCACGCCCCACCAGACCAGAAGCACCGCTACCGGCACTGCGGCCGCAGTCACGAGCTCGGGCGGGACAGTGTGGCCGAAGATTGAGAACCCCTTGGCGAGATAGCCGATCAGGCCGACGACGTAGTAGGAGACGGCCGCCACCGAAAGTCCTTCGACCGTCTGCTGCAGTCGTAGCTGCAGTCTCGCCCGGTTGTTCATGGAGGCGAGAAGGTCGCGGTTCTGCTTTTCGACTTCCACGTCGACCCATGTTCGCAGCAGGGTGGTCGCTCGGGTGAGTTTCCTTGACAGGTTGGCCTGGCGTTCCTCGACCGACCGGCATGTTCGCATGGCAGGCGCCACCCGGCGCTTCAGGAATCCGGCCCAGGTCTCGTAGCCCGGTACGGCTTCTTCCTCCAGCGCTTCCAGACGTTCGCGCACGATGCCGTCATAGGCCCGGCTGGCGCCGAAGCGGTATAGGCTGGAGGCAGCGTCGGCCTCCAGTTCCGCCGCAAGCTCGGTGAGATCGGCAAGCAGCTTCTGCCCGTCACGTGTTTCAACAGCCTTCATCTCGCTGGTGATGATGGCAAGCCGATCCTCTATGCGGCGGGCGCGAGCCGACATCGCCAGCGCCAGTGGCAGTCCGAGAACGGCCAGGGTACGGTAGGTTTCAATGTCGATCAGTCGCTGCGACAGGGCACCGGTGCTGGCGGGTGTGAGCCCGCGGTCCAGGATCAGCATCCGCGTCAACCCGTCCCCGTCCTGGCGAAAGTCTGTAACGATCGCGGCCTTGCCGTGCTCGACCAGAGAGTAGCACAGGCTGGTCGGATCGAAGGAGGACACCAGTTTCTCGGCCGCGGGAGTCCATTTGCGGATCTCGAGGCGGATCCCGGATATGACCGTGCCGGGCGGCGAGAAGCCATTGCCGAAGGGTGTTTCCTGTGTCGACCTGCCAGCGGAATCCAGCGGACCTTCCCATAGGTAGGTCGAGAATTCGGTATGCCGCTCCCAGTTGAGCGTGCCCTTGCCCCATTTCATCGAATGGTGCCGGGCCCGGCGGTCGGGTGCGGCGATGCCGAGCCGGCGCGAGAGTTCCGAAAGCACGGCATGATCCACGCCGGAGCCGGCTTCTGTCATGAAGGAAAGCTGAATCAGCAGGCGTGGCGCACTCACCAGAGGGTGCGGCCGCGCATGCACCTCGCCGAGCGCCTCTGGCCGACCTTCATGAGCCGGAAAACCCATGACCGTGCCATTGGCGCGGTGCCTGAACCCCGGATTGGCCATCTCGCCCGACATGGCTGATCTCCCTGCCATGGCGTGCGTCTAGGCTCATTCCCATCGCGGCGTAAAGGGGGAAATCGGAACGGTTCCTCCTGCCCGCTCAAGACCGGATCCTGGAAGAATGGATAAATTATTTGACCAGTTCTTCCTCTTGCCTCTATCCTCACCGCCAAGGCTCAATTTGCGGGCATTTCCTTGGGCGACATATATTCCCGCATTGAACATTCACGCACGGCGGACGAGGTGATCGGCCAGATCGAGACGCTGATCCTCGAGGGCGTACTGCGCCCTGGCGATCGGCTGCCCGGCGAGAGGGAACTGGCGCGCCAGTTCGAGGTTTCGCGGCCCATCCTGCGGGATGCGCTGAAGGCGCTGGAACTTCGCGGACTGCTTGTCACCCGTCATGGCGGCGGCAGCTATGTGGCCGACGTCATCGGCGAGGTGTTTTCAAAGCCGGTTATGGATCTCTTCTTCACCCATCGCAAGGCCGCGGCAGACTACCTGGAGTATCGGCGCGAGATGGAGGGTATCGCTGCCGACTATGCGGCGCGCCGCGCCACGCCCGACGACATCGCACTGCTTGACGCGATCATGGCCCGCATGGACGAGGCCTATTCCCGCGGTGATTTCGAGGAAGAGGCGGAGGTGGACGTCGAGTTCCATCACGCCATTGGCGAATGCGCCCACAACATAATGCTGCTGCATACGCTGCGCTCCTGTTACCGGCTCTTGTCGGACGGCGTCTTCCGCCACCGCCTGCTCGTCTTCACCCTGCCCAGCGTGCGCGAGGAACTGTTCGCTCAGCACCGCGCCATCTATGCGGCGGTGAAAGCCGGAGATTCTGCCGCGGCGCGCAAAGCCGCCATGGACCATATGGACTATGTCGAACGCTCCATGGCAGAGGCCGAGCGAACGGGCGACTGGCAGCGCGTGTCGCGGCTGAGGTTGCGCCAGCGTGCCGGGGTGCGTGATCCGCAACGCAAACGATCCTGAAATCCGGATTTGCCAACATGACCCTTCACCTAACCATTGACGATCTCAAGAAGCAGGCGCGCCGGCGAGTGCCGACCATGTTCTTCGACTATGCCGATTCCGGCGCCTGGACGGAGAGCACCTACCGCGCCAACGAGGAGGATTTTCGCAAGATCAAGTTCCGTCAGCGCGTGCTGGTCGACATGGACAACCGCACCTTGGAAACGACCATGATCGGCCAGAAAGTATCCATGCCGGTGGCACTGGCGCCGACCGGCTCGACCGGTATGCAGCATGCCGACGGCGAGATGCTGGCGGCGCAGGCGGCCGAAGAGTTCGGCGTTCCTTTCACGCTTTCTACCATGAGCATCTGTTCGATCGAGGACGTCGCCTCAGCGACGAAGAAGCCGTTCTGGTTCCAGCTTTACGTCATGCGGGACAAGGAGTTCGTCTATAACCTGATCGACCGGGCCAAGGCGGCGAAATGCTCGGCGCTTGTGCTGACGCTGGACCTGCAGATTCTGGCGCAGCGCCACAAGGACCTGCGCAATGGCCTTTCGGCGCCGCCCAGGATGACGCCAAGGAACATTGTCGACCTGGCCCTGCGACCACGCTGGTGCCTGGGCATGCTCGGCACCAGGCGGCGCACCTTCGGCAACATCGTTGGCCATGCCAAGGGCGTCACCGACCTGTCCTCTCTCTCGGCCTGGACCAACGAGCAGTTCGATCCGTCTCTGTCCTGGAAGGATGTGGAGTGGATACGCAACCGCTGGGGCGGCAAGCTTATCCTGAAGGGCATCCTCGACCGTGAGGATGCGGAGATGGCTACCAAAACCGGCGCCGATGCAATTATCGTGTCCAATCATGGCGGCCGCCAGCTTGATGGCGCACCGTCCTCCATTTCGGTTCTGGAAGAGATCGCAGACGCAGTCGGTGATCGCATAGAAGTACATATGGACGGTGGAATCCGGTCTGGCCAGGATGTGCTGAAAGCCCTCTGCCTGGGCGCGAAGGGCACCTATATCGGCAGGCCGTTCCTCTACGGCCTGGGTGCCGACGGAAAGCGCGGCGTCACCCGCGCGCTTGAGATTATCCGCAAGGAACTCGACATGACGCTGGCCCTGTGCGGCCGCCGTGACATCAAAACGGTAGGGAAGGACATGCTGTACCGGTGAATGCCCCGGGACGGCTGGATACCGGGTCACTCATGCCGGGGGTTAATTTCCAAGACGCGTGCGGGCCGCAGGGATTGCGGCTATATGCAGTCGCCGATGTGCACGGCCGCCTTGATCTCTTGGCGGGCATGCATCGCGCCATCGCGGAAGATATTGCGCGCGAGAGGCCGGCCGACTGGCGCATCATCCATCTTGGCGACTATGTCGATCGGGGCCCGCATAGCCGTAGCGTCCTGGACTTCCTGATTGACGCAGGCGCGCGGGACTCACGCCATATTTTTCTTTCCGGCAATCACGAAGAGGGGATGCTCGATTTCCTGAAAATGCCGGACCCTTACAGCCTGTTCGCCCGCTACGGCGGCGTGGCCACGGCCTTGTCCTATGGCGTCGATATTGAGCGTGGCCCGATCGGGAAAGCGGCAGCGGCACTGTCAGTTGCCATCCCGTCCGGGCACATGGCGTTCCTGCAAAGCCTCTCCTACTTCGCCACCTTTGGCGATTTCTTCTTCTGTCACGCAGGCATAAGGCCGGGTGTCCCGCTCGAATTGCAGAGCCAGCGGGATCTGGTCTGGATAAGGGAGGAATTTCTGAACCATGCCGGGTTGCACCCCAAGGTGATCGTGCATGGCCACACGCCAGGCTGGGAAGTCGAGGTGCTGCCCAATCGCGTCAATCTCGACACGCGCGCCTACGCCAGCGGACGCCTGAGCGCCCTGGTCATCGACGGGGCGATCAAGCGCATTCTGGAAGTGCGGGAGGATGGATCGATTCAGCGCGATGCTGTGGTGACGCCGTAGCCATCGACGGCGCTGTGGCCGTTGGCGGCGTCTGCCGCGTAGATCCCGATACCGCTCACAATGATGGCGGCCAGCATGGCCAAGGAAAGAAACGCAGCTTTCACGGTCGACACCCCGCATATCCCGCCACGATCCGTGCACGGGGCCGGTTACCAATGTGTTGAGAACGCGGCGAACGCATCAAGGTTTCAGCGGTCGCACACTTTCGACATTGCCCTGCTCTCGATCCTGTGTCGCCGGAGCAACAATTCAGGTTCAACCGGACAAGATCCTTTGCAGAGCAAGGCGCAGTTAGACTTTCGCAGAGGCACCGCCAAGGGGCTAATTCAGCCGGCCCCTGTGGATTTTCAAGAAAGTGCCAAAAATGCCACGCCGCCCCGGCTATCCGGCGAAAGTTAGACTTGTACGCCTGCTGGCAAGCCTTCAGATGGTCTTCACCCAGGCGCGGGCGATTGCCAGCCCGGCGGCGTCGGCCTGCGCCCCGTGGTTGGCGGCTTCGCAATCAAGTCGATCGCACCAGTCCGGGTGCCGCCTTGAGATGACATCCGCAAAGGCTTCGCTCCATTCCCTGACCAGCCTGGTGTCCGCCTCGAAATGGAACTGGAAGCCGTATACCGCTCGGCCGATGCGAAAGGCCTGGTTCTGGGCCACCGCATTGCAGGCCAGCCTTGTCGCGTTGGGAGGCAACGAAAAGTGGTCGTCATGCCACTGGAAAATGGGGAATCTTTCCGGCAGGTGCGCCAGCACGGCGTCCTGTGCGGCCTCGGGAGTAAGTGATACCTCGCGCCAGCCGAATTCCTCCGAGCCGCCGATATGGTTTTCGGCGCCGAAGGCACGGGCAATCAACTGGCTTCCGAGGCAGATGCCGAGAACGGACCGGTCCCTCGCGGCAAAGTCGCGGGTCAACTCCAGCAGGTGCGGAAAATAGGGAGATGTGTCGTCGGCCAGCGCGTTCTGGACGCCGCCTAGCATCACCAATGCATCATGGCCGGTTGCATCTTGCGGAAGTGGTTCGCCAAGATAGGGACGGCGCAAGTCGACATCGGCATCTGCCTCCTCCAGCGCCGTCGCAAGCTGGCCAAGCCCGGTATTTTCGTAGTTTTCTACAACAAGTATCCGCATTGGCATCATGGCAGCAACAAATCCGCAGCCGGGTTAGCATGCCGCCTGTGAGAGTGCCAGCAGGGCGACCCTGTCACATGGGGAGAAAAGTCTGTGCCATTGCAGAACCGGGTCGATCCTTTCGGGGTCATTCATGCGGTGCCTGAGCGCGGCATGTTCACGGGCAATCGCGGCATCATTCATGATCCGGCAACGAAGACGCTGCTGAGAAGGCGCTGGACGTTGCGGGCCTGGATTGTCTGCGAGTGCAGTTTCCGCGGCAGCCGGCGCGAGCCAATGGGGCGCAACCGGCGGGGCGGACCCAGCGGTGCCGGCCTTGCAGGCTGGACCGAGCTGTTCTTTCTCGATGAGGTTACCGCGCTTTCCGCCGGCCACCGCCCGTGTTTTTACTGTCGGCGGAAACGTGCGGCGGATTTTCTGGGCTGCTTCGGTACGGCGTTCGGCATCGAAACGCCACGCGCCCCGATGCTCGATAGGCGCCTGCATGCGGAGAGGCTCGCTTCGGGCGGCAGTCCGCCTGTCATCGAGGGCGGAATGCTGTCAGATCTGCCGGATGGAACCATGATTGCCTGCGGGGGAAGCGCCTACGCGCTGCGTGCCGGCTCGCTGCTGCCTTGGTCTTTCGCGGGTTACGGCGAGCCGCTGGACATCGACCTGCTTGCCGGCGACAGGCTGACCCTGTTGACGCCACCTACGACGCTAGGCGTTCTGCGCTGCGGCTACCAGCCGGTGTGGCATTCCACCGCCAACTCGAGCAACGTGGACGGCACGGGATAACGGCAGCCGGCGGGTTGACCGCATTCCGGCCTTGCCGCATGGATCGACCATGCGCGCCAACTATAGAATGCAGCGACTGTTTGTGCCTGACGATCTCGCGGAGGGGACGGAGATCGAAACGAGCCCGCAACAGAGCCACTACCTGCTCAACGTGCTCAGGATGACGGAAGGGGCCGAGATTCTGCTCTTCAACGGACGCGATGGGGAGTGGTCCGCGGCAGTCGCCGGCCGGGAGAAGAAATCGGCGCGGCTGAAGCTTCTGGCCCTGCAGAGGCCGCAGCCCCCTCTGCCTGACCTGATCTATTGCTTCGCACCGCTTAAGCAGGGGCGGCTGGACTATCTCGTCCAGAAGGCGGTCGAGATGGGGGCCGGCGTGCTGCAGCCGGTCGTGACCCGGCACACACAGGTGGCCCGGCCAGGCATGGAGCGGTTACGCGCCAATATCATCGAGGCGGCGGAGCAATGCGGCATCCTCGCCGTGCCGGAAATCAGGGAGGCGCAGAAGCTTGAACACGTGCTGGCGGATTGGGAGCCCAGCCGTCGCCTGATCTTCTGCGACGAGGATGCAGCCACGAACAATCCGTTGGAGGCGCTGCGAAAGATTCCGGAGCGACGCCTCGGCCTGCTCGTCGGCCCGGAAGGCGGATTTTCAAACGAGGAACGGCAAATGCTGCGCGCGCTGCCCTTCGTTACGGCGATTCCGCTGGGCCCGCGCATCCTGCGAGCCGACACGGCCGCCGTGGCGGCTCTTGCCGTCATCCAGGCGACCATCGGAGACTGGTAGGTTCCTGTTGCCGCTCGTCCCGCGCGTGGCCGAAGGCTTCAGGCGCACGGGCGTGCATAAAAAGGCGGAGCCGGCCCGGGGATGGGGCCGGCTCCTGGAACCCGGTCGTTGGGGACGGGGAGGGTAGGGACTCGACCGGGTTGTCCATTTACCTCTAGCGGACGCTGGCTACAGCATCGGAGCGGCCGTCATTGATGGTCACCCAGACCCCGGAATTGCGCGTCGATTGCCGCTTGAGATAGGTGTATTCGGTGTCTGTCCAGGCGAGAACGCGTGGCTCAAGATTGTCGAGGATGAATTCGCCAAGGCTCGTGCGCACGGTAAGCACGGCGTGGCCGTCGCCATTCGGCTGGCGCACAACCGTCACCAGCAGATCGCCCGCAGGTACGCCGGCGCGCATCAGCTGGCGGCGCTTTTCAAGAACATAGTCCTCGCAGTCGCCGACGCCATTTTCCGGATAGGACCAGACTTCCTCCCGGCCCCATATTTCCATGTCGGTGCGCGGCTCGATGCTGGTATTTACCGCATTGTTGATGGCCACGATCGTGGCCCAGAGCTTCCTGGTGAGCTTCACCGGTGCCCGGGCGGGCGTCATCTGCCGGCACTCCTCGGGGAGCCTCTGGCAGAATTCATAATGTCCCACAGGCTGGGTCGTGCGCCCCCCAGTCTGCATATAGATCGGCTCGGCCCGCGCACAGGCCAGGCTGAACCCGATCGTAGCCAGTGCCAGCAGGAACTTTCCCCTCATCCCCATCATTGTTCTGTCTCCCCGTTTGAGACGACAATGACATGGGCGGATTTAT
>QGUU01000555.1 GCA_003242525.1 Pseudomonadota bacterium
TCTATGAGCGCGGCGAGGCCTTGAAGGCGCATTGCGACCGGCTGCTGAAGGCGGCGGAGGACAGGGTCGAGAAGATCCGCCTTTCGCGCGATGGCAAGCCCGTGGGCGTGGAGCCGCTCGACGGGGAGTGACGTTGCGGCGCTGCCGCGAGAGGAATATGGTCACGACCGGCCCGAGCAGTCACGTCAGTCCGGTTCGCAGGGGTTGCCGCATAAAGGAGTGGCCATGAGCTTCTTTCCGGGAAACGACCCCAATATCGGTGACGCCTTCGCATGCGATGCGATCGAGCTCATGATCGTCCCAAATGCCAGGGACATTGACGGCTTCGAGGTTCGCCGGGCATTGCCCACTGCAAGGCGCCGGCTCGTGGGGCCGTTCATCTTCTTCGACCGGATGGGACCGGCAATATTGCGCGCCGGCAAGGCGCTCGACGTGCGTCCCCATCCCCATATCGGTCTTTCCACGGTGACCTATCTGTTTGATGGCAAGATCAGGCATCGCGATTCGCTGGGCACCGAAATGGTGATCGCGCCGGGAGACGTGAACCTCATGACCGCTGGGCGTGGGATCGTTCACTCCGAGCGCACCCCGGAGGAGTTGCGCGGGGCGCCGATGTCGGTGTCCGGCCTGCAGACCTGGCTGGCTCTTCCAGACGACAAGGAAGAAATGGCGCCAGTCTTCGAGAACACTTCGGCTCGTAGCCTTCCCGAATTCGATGCCGAAGGCGTGTGCGGTCGAGTTGTGATCGGTGCCTTTCACGGCCTGAAGTCACCGGTGAAGGCCTATTCGGACACGCTCTATGCCGATATCCACCTTGACCCGGGCGCGAGTGTCCAGATACCGGCCGACGCCGAGGAACGCGCGATCTACACGCTGTCGGGAGAGGTGGTGATTGCGGGCGATGCGTTCCCTCCGGACCGGTTGCTGGTCTTCCGGCCGGGCGACGAGATTGTCGTGTCTTCCGCTTCCGGCGCGCATTTCATGCTGTTTGGCGGCGCATCGCTCGGCTCGAAGCGGTACATCTGGTGGAATTTCGTATCCTCCTCCCGGGAGCGCATCGAGCAAGCGAAGCATGAATGGAAGACCGGGCGCTTCGACATCGTTCCTGGCGATGAGGAGGAGTTCGTCCCCCTGCCAGAGAGATGAGGCATTCGCCGGCGTTTACTTTTCCCGGTTGCCACCCTATTGCCGCAAGGGCACAAGCAGGTCGTTGCCATGAGTAAGAAACCGCATACGCCGCTGCTCGACAAGGTCCGTGTTCCGGCAGATCTGCGCAAGCTGCCCGAAAGCGATCTGCCGCAGCTTGCGGGCGAGCTTCGCGCAGAGCTCATTGACGCGGTATCGCAGACGGGTGGGCATCTCGGCGCCGGCCTCGGCGTGGTCGAACTGACCGTTGCGCTGCATTACGTCTTCGATACGCCAAACGACCGGTTGATCTGGGATGTCGGCCACCAGGCCTATCCGCACAAGATACTGACCGGCCGGCGAGATCGCATCCGGACATTGAGACAGGAAGGCGGGCTGTCGGGTTTCACCAAGCGTGCCGAGAGCGAGTACGATCCGTTCGGCACGGCGCATTCTTCCACATCCATCTCCGCCGGTCTCGGCATGGCCGTGGCGCGTGATCTTTCGGGCGGCCGCAACAATGTCATCGCGGTGATCGGCGACGGCGCCATGTCGGCCGGCATGGCCTATGAGGCACTGAACAATGCAGGCGCCCTCGATGCCCGGCTTATCGTCATACTTAATGACAACGACATGTCGATTGCGCCGCCGACGGGTGCAATGAGCGCATATCTCGCCCGGCTGGTGTCGGGCCGCGCCTATTCGGGGCTGCGTGACGTTGGCAAGAAGCTGACGCCCTATCTCGGCAAGCGCCTCGACCGTGCCATCACGCGTGCGGTGGAGCACGCACGCGGCTATGTCACGGGGGGCACACTGTTCGAGGAAATGGGATTTCATCACATAGGTCCGATCGACGGGCACAATCTCGAACACCTGATCCCCGTACTGAAGAATGTGCGTGAACATGCCGACGGGCCGGTACTGATCCATGTCGTGACCCAGAAGGGAAAGGGCTACCCGCCGGCCGAGGCTGCCGCAGACAAGTATCATGGCGTCAACAGGTTCGACGTCATCACCGGCGCGCAGGCCAAGGCTCCGGCCAATTCTCCAAGCTACACCGCGGACATGGCCAAGCCCTGGTCCCGGAGGCGCGCGAGGAGGTAAAACTTCTGCACCGGGCAGCCGTACAGCCCCAGCGGGACGGGA
>QGUU01000083.1 GCA_003242525.1 Pseudomonadota bacterium
GATGGTCCCGGCATTCCTGCCGAAAAGGCGCTGGAGGCGATGCAACGCGGCCGGCGCCTCGATGAAACCAAGCCCGGCACTGGTCTTGGGCTTGCCATTGTTGCGGACCTCGTCAACGAATATGGAGGCACTTTCATGCTGGAGCGTTCGAGCCAGGGCGGATTAAGGGCCACCATTCGGCTTGGGAGCGTGGTATGATCCCATGTGGTCGTGAGGCGGCCAAATTTAGAACAAATATCAACGGTAACGCCGCGCGTCACTTCTACCTTCGGCGGCTTTGAACTGGTGACTGGCATGAATTTTCGCGTGGTTCCTGTCGTCGTGTCGGCCGTTCTGCTGGCTGCCTGCAGCACAAGCTCGCGCACAGATGCCGGCGGCGGCGGCTTGCTGGGCGGACTTTCCGGCTCGTCGGCGTCGTCCGGTGGCAGAGTGGCCAACAATATTATAGCCGCGCTGAATGGCGGCCTCGTCGGCGGCCCGGTGGGTGCCGGTCTGAGCGAGCGTGAAAAGCGCAATGCGCTGGAGGCCGAATACCGTGCGCTGGAATACACAGCCAGCGGCCAGCCTGTTCCTTGGCAAGGAAATGCGGGGCGTTCCGGCGAGGTGGTAGCCGCCCAACCCTATCGCGTCGGCTCGCAGGATTGCCGGCAATACAAGCAGACCGTCATTGTCGGTGGTGTGACTTCGACCGCGCGTGGCACGGCCTGCCGCAATCCCGATGGAAGCTGGTCTTTGTTGAGCTGACCGCCCGCCGGCCGTGATGCCGCCAAAGGGTCGCAGCATGGCGGTGTTGGCAGCATTGGGCTGCATCGCTATTTGAAGGGGCATGATCTTTTGGGTCGTTGCCGTTGCTCTGACGCTGTGTGCGAGCCTCGCAGTGCTGCTGCCGTTGACCGGCCGGTCGCGGGAGGTGGCCGCTGCTGCCGATCATGATCTCGAGGTCTACCGCGATCAGTTGGCTGAGCTCGATCGCGATGTCGCCCGTGGTGCCATCCCGCTGGCGGAGGCCGAGCAGGCCCGGGCCGAGATAGGGCGCCGCATCATCCGCATTGGTCGATCCGAAAAGAACGAGGCACAGCTGACAACCAGCGCCACCGGGCGATTGGTGCGCCGTGTGTCCGCTGCCGCCGTGCTTGCCGTGCCGCTGGTAAGCTGGGGGCTGTACGCCGGGATCGGATCGCCCGATCTCCCCTCCCAGCCGCTCGCTGCGCGACTGCAGAAGAATCCTGCTCAAAGTACCGTGGATGAACTGGTCGCCAGGGCAGAGTCCCACCTTGCCGCAAATCCGAACGACGGGCGCGGCTGGGATGTCCTGGCACCCATATATGTGCGCATGCAGCGCTATTCCGACGCCGCTGCTGCTTACCGTCATGCCATTCGCCTGCTGGGGTCGACCGCTGCCCGGCAGTCCGGGCTTGGTGAAGCGCTTGCCAATGCCGCTCAGGGGATGGTCACCGCCGATGCGCAGGCTGCCTTTGAGGTAGCCCGGAGCCTGGATCCCGCCAACCCGAAGGCGAATTTCTACCTGGCGCTGGCGCTGGCGCAGGAAGGCCGGAAGGACGATGCGAAGGCCGCGTGGCAGGCAATGTTTGCCGAATTGCCATCGTCCTCGCCCTGGCGGCAGGTCGTTGCACAGGCATTGGCGCAAACCGGCGAGAATCAGGCTGGCGACGCCGGGAAAATGGAACCAACGGGAGAGGCTGCCGCTGACGCGGCGGCCTCCATGTCGGAAGAAGACCGCAACGCGATGATCGAAACGATGGTGGCGGGGCTGGACGAAAGGCTGCGCAACGATCCGCTCGACGAGGACGGCTGGATGAAGCTGATGCGGTCCTATCTCGTTCTGGGACGCAAGGAGCAGGCCGAGGGCGCCCTGAAACGCGGCGTCGAGGCCTTTGGAGGGGAAAGCGAGCAGGCAAGGAAACTGGCGGCGTTTGGAGAATCGCTGGGCCTTTCGTTGAAGGAGTAGGCCGTGACGCGCAAGCAGAAACGATTTGCCGTGATTTTGGGTGGTCTCGCCTTTCTTGGTGCAGCCACCGGACTTACCTTCTATGCGCTGGGCCAGAAGGCATCCTATTTCTATATGCCGGCCGATCTGGCGTCCGCCGATGTTCAGCCTGGCCAGCGTATCCGTCTGGGCGGACTGGTCGAGGACGGCACCATCGTTCGCGGTGCCGATGCCTCCGTAAGTTTCGCCGTGACTGACCATGAAAGCTCGGTCAAGGTTTCCTACAAGGGCGTCCTTCCCGATCTTTTCCGCGAAGGGCAAGGTGTGATTACTGAGGGCAGCTTTGGCGCCGACGGCATGTTCATTGCCGACAGCGTTCTTGCCAAGCACGACGAGCGCTACATGCCCAAGGAAGTGGCCGAAGGGCTGAAGGAAAAGGGCGTCTGGGTGGAAAGCGAAGGCGACTGATGATCGAAATCGGACATTTCGCGCTCGTTCTGGCCTTTGCGCTCGCCCTGGTACAGGCGACCGTCCCGCTTGTGGGTACGCGCATCGGCGATGAGCGCATGATGGCAAGCGCGGGGACGGTTGCCGTGGCCTGCTTCGCGCTGACGGCGTTGTCCTTCGCCGTACTTGCCTCTGCCTACGCTCTGTCCGATTTCTCGGTAGCGAATGTGTGGGAGAACTCCCATTCGCTGAAGCCGATGCTCTACAAGATCACCGGAACATGGGGCAACCACGAAGGCTCCATGCTGCTGTGGGTGCTGATCCTCACCTTCTTCGGTTCGCTGGTTGCTGTCTTCGGGGGCAACCTGCCAGCATCACTGAAGGCCAATGTACTGGCCGTCCAGGGCATGATCGGCGCGGTCTTTCTCCTGTTCGTCCTGATTACCTCCAATCCTTTCGTGCGGCTTGACCCTGCCCCGATCGAAGGCCGGGACCTGAACCCCGTGCTGCAAGACATCGGGCTCGCGGTTCATCCGCCATTGCTATATCTCGGCTATGTCGGCTTTTCCGTCTGCTTCTCCTTCGCCGTTGCCGCGCTGATCGACGGGCGCATTGATGCCGCCTGGGCACGCTGGGTGCGGCCATGGACGCTGGTTGCCTGGGTTTTCCTCACCGGCGGCATCGCCATGGGTTCCTACTGGGCCTACTACGAGCTTGGCTGGGGAGGGTTCTGGTTCTGGGACCCGGTGGAGAATGCGTCCTTCATGCCCTGGCTATCCGGCACGGCGCTGCTTCACTCCGCAATTGTCATGGAAAAGCGCTCGGCCCTCAAGATCTGGACGCTGCTGCTTTCCATTCTGACCTTCTCTCTTTCCTTGCTGGGCACATTTCTGGTGCGTTCCGGCGTCCTCACTTCGGTTCACGCCTTCGCTAGCGACCCGAGCCGGGGCGTGTTCATTCTGTGCATTCTCGTGCTCTTCATTGGCGGTTCCCTGGCGCTGTTTGCCCTGCGTGCCTCCGCGCTGACTCCCGGCGGCCTGTTTCAGCCCATCTCGCGCGAGGGCGCCCTGGTGCTGAACAATCTCTTCCTCACCACGGCGACCGCGACCATATTGGTCGGAACGCTCTATCCGCTGGTTGTGGAGGCGTTCTCGCAAGACAAGATTTCCGTCGGCGCGCCGTTCTTCAATCTGACCTTCGCGCCCTTGATGGTGCCTCTTCTCATCCTCGTTCCGTTCGGGCCTCTTCTGGCCTGGAAACGCGGCGACGCACTGGCTGCGGCGCAACGGCTCATGGCAGCATTTGCGCTCGCGCTGCTGGCTGTGTTGATAACCTACCTTTTCATCGACGGAGCTTCGGTCCTTGCTGCACTAGGGGCCGGATTGGGGTTCTGGCTCATCTTCGGGGCACTGACGGACCTCGCAGTGAAGTCCGGAGCAGGGAGCGCGTCCCTGGCTACGATGGCGAAGCGTTTCGCGGGCCTGCCGCGCTCCATGTTCGGCACGGCGCTGGCTCATCTGGGCCTCGGCCTGACCGTCCTCGGCATTGTCGGAACGCTGGGCTTCGGTGCGGAGAAAATACTCGCCATGCGCCCCGGCGAGACAGTGGAAATCGCTGACCATACATTGCGTTTTGACGGGATCTATCCTGTCCGTGGCCCGAACTATACCGAAAGCCGTGGACGCTTTTATCTGCTCGATGCAGCCGGCAATCCGAAGGCCGAGATCAGTTCTGCCAAACGCCTGTTCCCCGTCCGTCAGACCACCACGACCGAAGCCGGCATCCGCACGATGGGCTTTAGCCAGCTTTATATTTCGCTGGGCGACGAGACGACCGACGGTGGCACGGTGGTCCGCATCTGGTGGAAGCCGCTGGTGACGCTGATCTGGGGCGGTGCATTGGTCATGATGCTCGGAGGAGCAATGTCGCTGGCAGACCGCAGGCTGCGGGTGGGCGCTCCGGGGCGGCGCAGAAAGCCCGCGGAAGCAGCGACTGCAGGTGCCACATGACCGTGCTTCGGCGCCTTCTCCTCCTTGCCGGCCTATTGTTGCCGGTGCTGGTTGTCGGGGCGGCACAGGCCGTCACGCCGGACGAGATGCTTGCTGATCCGGCTCTTGAGGCGCGCGCGCGGGCAATCTCCGAAGGGTTGCGCTGCATGGTGTGCCAGAACCAGTCGATCGATGAATCCGACGCCGATCTTGCCCGCGACCTGCGCCTGCTCGTGCGCGAGCGCCTGAAGGCTGGCGACAGCGACGGGCAGGTGATCGACTATGTCGTTTCCCGCTACGGCGATTTCGTGCTGCTCAAGCCGCGTTTCGGCCCCCGCACGCTCCTGCTGTGGGGTGCGCCCGTGCTGCTGCTCGCAGCCGGTGCAGCTTTCCTGGTTCACGGCATTCGCTCGCGCCGGAAAACTGCCGCGCAACCGCTGACCGAGGCGGAGAAATCCGAACTGGAAGCATTGTTGCGCGGCGACTGACCGCGCAGCCCGCCAACATTACGAAATTTTCACAAACCGGAAATGGCCCGGTAATGTGGGACACACTACCTCTTGGGCAAAGATGCCGTTCGGGCATCCTTGAAAGGCTTTCGTACCGAGAGGATAGACCATGAACAGTTCCCGAAGAACTTCCTCACGCCTTCACACCCGGCTGATGGCAGCCGTTGCCTCGCTGGCGATTGCCGGCGCAATCGGGGTCGGCGCGGTTACCACCGGCACGGCGCCGGTTCTGGCAGATGCCGTGAAGGTTGAAGCACCCCAGGTTCCCAGCTTCGCGGACGTGGTCGAAAAGGTCTCGCCCGCCGTTGTTAGCGTCCGAGTGAAGGCGGATGTCACGGCAGCGTCCGATCGTGGCCGGGGGATGTTCTCCTTCGGCCCCGACGATCTGCCGAATGATCCGAATCTGCGCCGCTTCTTCAGGCAGTTTCCGGGTTTCGGCAATCAGGACCGCGCCCGCCCACCGCGAAACCGCGACAAGGTGCGTCCGATAGCACAGGGCTCCGGCTTCTTCATTTCCGGTGACGGCTACCTGGTCACCAACAACCATGTGGTCGAGGAAGGCAGTGCCTTCACCGTGGTCATGGACAATGGCGACGAGCTTGATGCCAAGCTGGTTGGCACCGATCCGCGGACGGATCTCGCCGTGCTCAAGGTGGACGGCGAGGGGCGGAACTTCACCTATGTTGACTTTGCCGACGACTCCGCGGTTCGGGTTGGCGATTGGGTCGTCGCGGTTGGCAATCCCTTCGGCCTCGGCGGAACGGTCACCGCCGGCATCGTTTCGGCGCGCGGTCGTGACATCGGCGCGGGCCCCTATGACGACTTCATCCAGATCGATGCGGCAGTGAACCGCGGCAACTCTGGTGGTCCTGCGTTCAATCTGAGCGGCCAGGTCGTCGGGATCAATACGGCCATCTTCTCGCCTTCCGGCGGAAATGTCGGCATCGCCTTCGCCATTCCGGCTTCGACCGCCAAGACGGTCGTCGGCGACCTCATCAAGAACGGCTCGGTCAACCGTGGCTGGCTCGGCGTCGAAATCCAGCCGGTCACCAAAGACATTGCCGAGTCTCTCGGCCTGACGGACGAGAAGGGCGCGCTGGTCGCGAAGGCCCAGGATGACGGCCCGGCCAAGAAGGCGGGCATCGTCGCGGGCGATGTCATCACCCAGGTTGAGGGCAAGGATGTCAGCTCGGCCAGGGAACTGGCCCGCATGATTGCAGGCTATGATCCCGGCAAGACGGTAGAGCTCACCGTGCTTCACAACGGCAAGCTCCAGAAGGTCAAGGTGGACCTTGGAAAGTTGCCAGACAATGCAAGGGTGGCATCCCGCGACAGCGGCTCCGAGCCTGGCCAGCAAAACTCCCTTGCTGATCTCGGCCTTACCGTTACGCGGGCTGAGGACGGTCCGGGGCTCGTGGTTACCGATGTCGATCCCGATAGCGATGCGGCGAGCCGGGGTATTCAGGCCGGCGACATCATCGTTGCGGTCAACTCGCAGGAGGTTGGCAGCGTGGCCGACGTGGCCAAGGCCATGGACGAAGCGGCAAAGGCGGGACGCAAGTCCGTCCTGGTCCAGATCAGCCGCGACGATAGCAATCGCTTCGTCGCCCTACCCATCACCAAGGGGTGAGGTTGCTCTTTCGGCGCGACGGCTTCATCACGCGAAGCGTCGCGCCGGAAGCAGGGCGCCGGATACATCCGGCGCCACATCTGAAGTTTGCTGCGTTTCCGCTATCCAAGCCGGGTCGGTATATTTGCAATGACTAACGCCGGCACTGAAATCGCGTATAACGGCTCCATGAAGATTCTCGTCATCGAGGATGACCGCGAAGCCGCGGAATACCTGAAGAAGGCCTTCTCCGAAGCCGGCCACACGGCCGATATAGCGGGGGATGGCGAAACCGGCTTTGCGCTCGCCGATTCAGGCAACTACGACGTGATGGTCGTGGATCGAATGATGCCGCGCCGCGATGGCCTCTCGGTCATCGCTGCCTTGCGCTCGCGCGGAAACACAACGCCAGTTCTCATCCTTTCCGCGCTGGGCGAGGTGGATGACCGCGTTACAGGCCTGCGCGCTGGCGGCGACGACTACCTGACGAAGCCCTATGCGTTTTCGGAGCTTCTGGCCCGGGTCGAGGTGCTGAACCGCCGCGCCAGCGCCAAGGAAACCGAAACGATATACCGTGTCGGCGACCTGGAACTCGATCGCCTGTCGCATTCCGTCCGGCGCGCCGGCCAGGAAATTTCGTTGCAGCCACGCGAGTTTCGCCTGCTGGAATATCTCATGCGCCATGCGGGGCAGGTGGTCACGCGAACCATGTTGCTGGAAAATGTCTGGGACTACCATTTCGACCCGCAGACCAACGTCATCGACGTTCATGTGTCGCGGCTTCGCAGCAAGATCGAGAAGGGCTTCGACAAGCCCCTCTTGCACACGGTTCGCGGCGCCGGCTACATGCTGAAAGGCTCCTGACCCCATATGGCGCTGTCCGTGCCCGCCATCATGAAAACGACGGCAGCGCGGCTGTCGGCGTTGTACCTGCTGCTCTTCACGCTGTGCGCGATGGCTCTGGTCTTCTACATGACCTCGCTTTCGGCGCACATGCTGACCGCGCAGACGCAGGACACCATCAATGAAGAGGTGGTGGGGCTTGCCCGCGCCTACCAGCGCGGCGGATTGCCAACGCTGGTGCGGGTCGTGGAGCAACGCTCACGTCAGCCGGGCGCAAACCTCTATCTTATCGCCGACGCCAACGGCCAGATTCTCACCGGGAATGTCCGCAGCCTCGAGCCCGGCGTGCTGGACAACGAAGGCTGGACCAGCCGACCGTTTCATTATCAACGTTTTGGCGAGGGCGACCTCGACAGGCTGAGAGCGGGCCAGGCCGACATGGAGGGCAGGGACGGTCACAACGCAGTTGCGATGGTTCTGCGCCTCCCAAACCAGATGATCATGCTGATCGGTCGCGATCTGGGCGAACCCGAGCGGATCCGGGGGGTAGTGCGCCGCGCGCTGATGCTTGCGCTCGGCATGATGGGTCTTGGCGGCCTCCTGATCTGGTTTTTCGTTGGCCGCGCGGCCCTGAAGCGCATCGACAATGTCTCGGAGGCGAGCCGACGCATCATGGGAGGCGACCTCACCGGGCGGCTGCCGGTGACCGGCGCTGGCGACGAGTTTGACCGGCTGTCGGAGAATCTGAATACGATGCTGGCCCGAATCGCTACGCTCAATGAAGGGCTGAAGCAGGTTTCCGACAATATCGCCCACGATCTGAAGACGCCGCTGACCCGGATACGGAACCGCGCGGAGTCAACCCTGGCGGGCAAGCGCAGCGCTGCCGACTATCGCGCCGCGCTGGAAGCGACGATTGCCGAATCCGACCACCTCATCAAGACCTTCAATGCCATTCTGATGATTTCACGCCTCGAGGCGGGCTATTCTGCCGAGCCGCTGTCTCCCGTCGATCTCAAGGAGTCCATCCGCGACGTGGTCGAACTCTATGAGCCTGTCGCAGAAGAGGCGGGCGTCGGATTGGAAGTCGAAGACATGGGGTCGGTGGTCGTCAACGGTAACCGGGAAACGATCGGGCCAGCGCTTTTCCACAATATCGACAATACCCTCCAATACTCGGTGGACTCCTCCTCGTTGGAGCAGGGGCGCGTTTTGCTGGTGGAGGGGGGC
>QGUU01000556.1 GCA_003242525.1 Pseudomonadota bacterium
CAGTATCGGGTCGGAGAAGCCGGCTGCCTTCAGGTCGAACAGGCCACCGAAGCCGCCTATCTCGCCGTCCGCTCCTGGCCGGCGTGTCGTGCGGACCAGTGGCTTTATCTTCTCGACCATCAGGTTACCGGCGTCGATGTCGACACCGGCGTCTGCGTAGGTAAGACCGTTCGGGCTATTGCTCATTGCTGGTTCCTGCCTGCTGCCGGCTCTTCGCACGAACGCGATCAAGCCGCAAGCAAGCTGTGTCCCGGCTCTTTCGCGCGGATGAAATCGCGGTTAGCGTGTTGTCGCGGCTGGCCCATTGCGTGCCTGCCGCGTTTGCCCGTCTGCAGCCGGGCGCGATCAACAGATACGGCGAACTCGGTGACAATCCCCAACCTGATAACCATTCTGCGTCTCCTGCTGGTGCCGGCGGTTGTGCTGGCGATGCTTGACGGCCGCTGGGACTGGGCTTTTGCCGGCTTCCTCGTGGCCGGAATCTCGGATGGCGTAGACGGTTTTATCGCCCGCCAGTTCAACCAGCGCACGAGATTGGGTGCGTATTTGGACCCGATGGCGGACAAGCTGCTTCTCGTGTCGGTTTTCGTCGTGCTGGGAATCATCGGCCAGTTGCCTTCATGGCTGGTCGTGGCGGTAGTCTCGCGCGATGCGCTGATCATTTGCGCCGTTCTTCTTTCCACAGTGATGGGCCACCCTGTGGAAATGAAGCCCTTGATGGTATCGAAGGCAAATACGGCGGTGCTGATCGTCCTTGCAGCCGAAGTGCTGGCGGAATTGACGTTCGGACTCGACCTCGGATGGGTGCGCTCAGGGCTTGTGCTTCTGTCCGCCCTCTTGACCGTCGCTTCGGCAGCAGCCTATCTCGTCGGCTGGCTGAGACATATGAGCGGCTATGGCGAAGGCACCCCCCCGAGTTCCTGACGACGAAGCCGCCGAGGCGGCTGCCGCCATGGCGTTTCGCCGCCAGGTGGCTTTCTGGCTCGCAAGCTTCGTCGCCCTCGCGATCTTTCTCTACGTCTTCAGCGACATATTGCTGCCCTTCCTGGCAGGGATGGCCCTGGCCTATTTCCTCGATCCCGTAGCCGACAGGCTGGAACGGCTTGGCCTGTCGCGGGTGATGGCAACCGTGCTCATACTTTTTGCCTTCCTCGTCGTTCTGGTCCTGGCATTCGTGATCCTGATTCCGGTGCTTGCCACGCAGATGGCAGATTTCGCCGGGAAACTTCCGGAGTATCTGGCGCGCCTGCAGACTTTGATCACCAGTTTCGATCCGCAATGGCTGGAGCAACGCTTTGGCGTCAATGCGGACAGCCTTCGTGAGGGGCTCAATTCGCTGATCACCTCGGGGTTCGGTTTCCTGGCCACAGTTTTTCAGTCGCTGTGGAGCTCCGGCGTGGCGCTTTTCTCGATTGTCAGCCTTTTTGTCGTCACGCCGGTCGTTACCTTCTACATGCTGCTCGACTGGGACCGGATGGTGGCCGTGGTCGACAGCTGGGTACCACGGGATCATGTCGACACGGTACGGCAGCTTGCCACGGACATAAACTCCGCGACTGCCGGCTTCGTTCGCGGGCAGGGCACTTTATGCCTCATTCTGGGAGCGCTGTATGCGGTCGGCCTGACACTGACGGGGTTGAACTTTGCCATACTGATCGGACTGTTCGCCGGGCTTATCAGCTTCATTCCCTATGTCGGCTCCCTGACCGGACTGACGCTTTCCGTTGGGGTCGCCTTCGTGCAGTTCTGGCCGGATTGGAAAATGGTGCTGGCCGTTGCGGCCGTATTCTTCTTCGGCCAGTTCATCGAAGGTAACATCCTGTCCCCAAAGCTCGTGGGCAAGAGTGTCGGCCTGCATCCGGTCTGGCTGATGTTTGCACTTTTCGCATTCGGCGCGCTTTTCGGATTCACGGGTCTCCTGGTGGCTGTGCCTGCCGCGGCGGCCATTGCCGTGCTCGTACGTTTTGCCATTGCCCGTTATCTGGAATCGCCACTTTACAAGGGTCATGACCTTGAGCCCCCGAAAGGCCGCAACAGCAAGTCGCGGAAAGCGGGATGACCGGCGTGACGGAGAAACCGCGGCAACTGCCGCTCGATCTCGGATTCGGGACGGCCTATTCACGCGATGATCTCGTGGTCTCGCACGCCAATGCGGAGGCTGTCTCCCTGATTGACCGCTGGCCGGACTGGCCCGCAACAGTCGTGGTGCTTGCCGGACCCTCGGGCGCTGGGAAGACGCACCTCGCCTCTGTGTGGTGC
>QGUU01000557.1 GCA_003242525.1 Pseudomonadota bacterium
GCCACCGACTGCCAGGATTACGCGCGAAATCCAGGCCGGCATGTACAGCGCTGCAAGCAGGGCCAAAAGCATCAGCGGGGCGCCGAAATAGTAGGGGGTCCGCTGCTCATAGCAGAGCTTGCAGGGGATGTAGCCGCCTATGTGCTGGAAGGCGAGGGCCGACCCCACGGTGGCTGCCATGGCCAGCGCAAGGAAGCCTGAAATCCAGGCACGGCGGCGTGCAGGGTCGGCAGGTAACATCATCGCACTGTGATCCATGAGCTGTCGGCTCAAGCCGCATATCTGAGAACGAAGTAGAGCAGAATCAGGGCGGCGGCGACCACGCCGGCAATCAGGCCCAGCCGCTCCTCGATGAAGTGTCGAATCGGCTCGCCATAACGGCGCAGAAGCCACGCGAGCAGCAGGAAACGCCCTCCACGCGCCACGATTGCGAGAATGGTGAAAAGCAGGAGGTTGACGCCAATGACCCCTGACAGGATGGTCACGACCTTGATCGGCGGCAGATGGGCCGCGCCCGAGGTAATCAGCATCAGTACGATGAAGCCAAGCCCGGAAGATGTGCGCAGCGCCTCGAAGTCGTCGTACTTGCCGTAGAACTCCAGTACCGGAACCGCGATTGCCTCATAGGCGTAGTGGCCGATGAACCAACCCGCGATGCCGCCGAGCACGGAGGCGGCCGTTGCGATGAGGGCGTATCGGTACGCCCGGTCCGGGCGGGAAAGTGCCATGGGGAGATAAAGCACGTCTGCCGGGACGAGGAATACCGAACTTTCCACGAAGGCGATGAAGGCCAGCCACCATTGGGCTGATTTTCTCGCGGCGAGCGATAAGGTCCAGTCATAAAGGCCGCGAAGCATGATCGTTCCTCATGGTAGGCTACCTGTCTATGGAGATTTCTCCGGCGGCACAATGGCCCTGTTTCCCAAAGGTGAGACCGCGACACGGTGCCGCCTGCGTTCTCGGTGCCGTCAACGAAAAGCGCGCCGCGACAGTTGACGAACCGCCTCGCCACCGTATAGTCCGCCGCCTGTCGGTCCCCACACGGCCCGATGCCCCTATGGCGGAATTGGTAGACGCGCTCGACTCAAAATCGAGTTCCGCAAGGAGTGCTGGTTCGATCCCGGCTAGGGGCACCATCCGCCTTCAGATCGCACCGCGGCTGCTTCACCATTCCGGCGCTGCCGGCTATGTCCTGCGCAGAAGGCTTTTCATTCGATTGCGCAAGATGCGGGCAACGTTGCGCGTCTCGCGGTAGAGGTGAAGCTGGGATGCAGCCTGGCGCGCCAGGCGGTCGGCTCCGGGCGTCATGCCGACGACTACGGTTCCCATCGGGAGACGTTCGCTCCAAAGCCGGCTCATTACCGGGTGATCCGGCACGGCGCAGGAATCGGTCGTGGTGATGTTGGGATCGTCCAGATGCTGGGCCGTCACCTCGATCATCAACAGCGTTCCGGGCGAGAAGGCGGCGTAATTTTCGTCGTAGGCGGTTTTCCACGTATAGGCACGACCCGATTCGACCAGTACGATCAGCGATGCGATGGTCCTGCCGTCGAGCGTTAGCGAATGAATGCGGCACTGATCCCGTTCCGCCAGCCGGTGCACCGCCTCGCGCGCGAAGGCGGCGCGATAGCGGTCGATCGCCATGGCGGTACGCTCGCGCCCCTTCCAGCCGGAGACCTCCAGGGTGAGGAAAGACTCGATGGCGTCGGCTATCTCTTCCGGCCCCCGCGCCACGCAATGTTCCAGGGAGCCGAGTTCGGCCAGCCTTCGCTTCAGGCGGCGGAATTCGCGGAAGTGATGCGGCCTGAGGGAGGCCTTCAGGTAGGTTTCGGCATCGAGTTCGCTCTGCAATAGAGGCCGCTCGGTCCGGTCGACGATGAGGAGCGAAAGGCCACGTGCTTCGGCGACTGTTTCCAAGAGCGGGACAACAGCGCCGTTCAGCCGCAGGTCCGGAAGCACCAGCACCTGAGGCAGTTTCAGATGCGGCCGCGACAGCATGGAGATGAAATCCTCGATGACGCCCACGGGGTCGTCGCGATCTACCAGCGGTGCGCCGAGGGGGCCAAAAGGATGCGACCATATGCGTATGATCGGAACGCCCACGGGCGCGGCGGGTCTCTCAACGGTGAAAGGCGCCAGGAGCCGCAACCGGCTGCGGTACTCGTCGCCGTCGCGTATCACTGCAAGGCGCACGTCGCGATCTTCCAGGCGAGGCATGGCCGGCGTCAGGAAGCGTGGGTTGAAGAACACGTTGGGC
>QGUU01000084.1 GCA_003242525.1 Pseudomonadota bacterium
GAAGGCATAGACGAGGCGCGCGCCTGCATTGAAGCGGATGCCACGCACCTTTCTTTCGCCGACTCGCCCGCCCGGCACCGGGCCTGCTTCCAGCACGCTTACCCGGAAACCAGCCGCTGAAAGCCGCCGCGCCGCCACCAGCCCCGCCACGCCCGCACCGATGACGATGACGCTCTTGTCGCTCATGCCGCAAATCCGAAACCGGGGCTCAAGTCAGCCATTCACCAAGATCGATTGCGTCCTCGCCGGGGATGCGCTTGCGGGCGAATTCGGCCTCGCGCCCGAAGGGCATGGTCGCGTCGATGCACAGCCGGCCCCAATGGTCCTTGTGCGGATCGCGATAGAAGCCCGGAATATCGTTGAGGATCATTGCGCGGGTGTCAGCCCGGCCACGCGTCATATAGGCCCACATCACGTCGTCGAGATCGTAGATATCGACGTCCTCGTCCACGACAATCACGACTTTGTTGTAATCGAGATGCGAACCCAGGGCCGCAAGTATGGCGTGTCGACCCTGCCCCTCATAGGTCTTCCTGATCTTGATGATGGAGATCATCACATTGGGGCGACAGCAAACATCGAGCACACCCGGCACCTGCGCCGACACATGGCGATAGACGCGCGCGGCCGTCACCGTCTCCAGCGGCCTCAGATCCTCCGGCGATCCGCAAACAAGAGCATGGAACAGGGCATCCGCTCGGTAGCTTACATGGCTTACCTCAAAAACATGGTTGTCGCCGACGCCGACATAATTGCCCATGAATTCGCCGAACGGCCCTTCCGGCCGCCGCACGCCCGGCAGGAACCGGCCCTCCACAACGATGTCGCAGGAGGCCGGCACATCGAGCCCGATCGTCTTGCATGGGCGCATGGCGATCTTGCCGCCTGCGATCTCGGCCGCCATTACCAGTTCCGACGCCTCATAGGGCAGCGACGCGCAGGCAGCGAGGAAGATTTCCGGGGGGCAGGAGAGCAGCAATGCGGCCTCCAGTGCCTCTCCGCGCGCCTCGGCCTTTGCCTGGTAACGGGCCAGATCATGCGTCGCGCCGAGGCGCACGCGCAGCTCGGTGTCCGATACCTGCATGGAGCGGTGGAAGGAAAGGTTAGGCACGCCACTGTCTGGCTCGCGCGCAAGAAAGATCGCAGAGGTGAAGTAGGGGCCGGCATCCCGCTCATGATAGGTGATGGCCGGCAGGTCGGAGAGCCTGCCGTCATGAAACTGGGCATCTACAGCAGGGTCGGCGCGGTCCAGCACGTCAGCGTCGCGGCCTGCGAGGCAGGCATCGGTCAGTTCGATCCAGCGCTGACAGAAGGTCCTGTCGCCTGCATTGATCAGGCGGCAAAGGCGTTCATGGCTGCCATAGAGGTTGGAAACGACCCGGAAGGAACTGCCTTCCACATTCTCGAACAGGACCGCCTGCTCGCCGGCTCTCTGAATGGCCTTGGTGACGGCGGCCAGCTGATGGCGAGGACTGACAGGCCGGGTCACGACGGCAAGCTCCCCGCGCCGCCTGAGTTCATCGATGAATCGCCGCATGTTCGCCCCCTTTCAGCCAGATTGAATCCGTTGCGGCCACGCTTAGCAGGCCGGCCTTTCCTTGCGCCAGCCGAAGTTTTGGATTTCAGCGCAGGATCGGAGCTTGCCTCTTTGCAGATGGCGTCTGGTCGGCCATTCTCCGGCCGAAAATGAGGATAGACCGATGACCCGCACCCTTTCCGTCCGCAACCCGCGCACCGGCGCCAATGACTACGAGATTCGGCCGCTCGACCGGGCGGCTCTGGAGGCGCGTTGCAGGGAATTGCGCGCAGGCCAGGGAGCGTGGCTGGCGCTGGGCGTGGAGGGACGCGCAAAGGCCATGCTTGCGCTCTGCGACGCCGTGGACCGCCACTACGATTCGATCCTGCAGGCCCTGTGCGCCGACACGGGCCGTTACGAATGGTCCGTCAACGAGATCGAGGGGCTGAAAGGTATTACGCGCATGCGCTGCGCGACCGCGGCGGAGGCGCTTGCCGAAGCAAGCGGCGGCTCCTCCGATCCCACCTTGCGCTTCCAGCAGCAGCACGTTCCCTACGAACTGGTAGGGATCATATCGCCGTGGAACTACCCGCTGATCCTGTGCATGATCGACGCGATCACTGCATTGCTGGCCGGCTCGGCCGTGGCAATCAAGCCCTCTGAAGTGACCCCGCGATTCATCCGGCCCTTCCGTGCCGCCATTGCCGAGGTGGAACACCTGCGTGACGTGCTCGACGTGTTCGAGGGCGACGGCGAGACAGGCTCGATGATCGTCGACCTGACCGACACACTGGTGTTTACCGGCTCGGTGCGCACCGGCCGCAAGGTGCAGGAGCGTGCGGCATCGCAGTTCAAGACGGTCTTTCTCGAGCTTGGCGGCTCCGACCCGGCCGTGGTGCTGGACAGCGCAGAGCCGGATTTCGCCGCCGAGATCATCGTGCGCGGCGCTGTCGAAAATTCCGGCCAACTCTGCTGCGCAATCGAACGTGTCTATGTGCAGCGCGGCATCCATGAGGCTGTATGCCAGCGGGTGGTCGCGCGCATGCAGGCGCTCAAGATGAACACGCATGACATCAAGGACGGAGAACTCGGCCCCATCATCTTTGCCCGCCAGGCGGAAATCCTGCGCGATCAGCTGGCCGATGCCGTGAACAGGGGCGCCAAGGTGCTGACTGGTGGCAATATCGTCGAACATGGCGGCGGCTTGTGGTGCGAGCCGACCGTGCTCGTGAACGTGACACAGGACATGGCGGTCATGCGCGACGAGACCTTCGGGCCTATCGTACCAATCATGCCCTTCGATACCGAGGAGGAAGCGGTCCGACTGGCCAACGATACGGAGTTCGGACTGTCGGCGACAGTGATCGGAGAGGAGGAAAAGGCCATAGCCATCGGCAGCCGGATCAATGCCGGCGGCCTGTGGATCAATGATTTCGACACGATGGGCGGCGTCGGTGCGAGGGCGGAAAAGACGGCCTTTGGCTGTTCGGGGCTCGGAGGAACCCGCTACGGGCTTGGCGGCTTCCGTAGATTCCTGCGCAAGAAGGCGATAGTGATCCGCTCGGTTGCGGCCTGAGCATGGGAACGCGTGAATGACCGATTTCGTGAAGACCCGAGCGGCCTTCCATCTGCCCGACGGCGTGATCTACCTCGACGGCAATTCGCTAGGGCCCCTGCCTGTTGCGGCCAAGGAACGCGTAGCGCGCATGGTGACCCAGGAATGGGGCGAGTTGCTGATCCGCGGCTGGAATGCCGCCGGCTGGTACGTCCAGCCGCGCAAGGTCGGCGACCGCATCGCGCGGCTGATCGGCGCGCCGCCCGGCACGGTGGTGATGGGCGATACGCTCTCGATCAAGGTCTATCAGGCACTTTCTGCCGCGCTGCAACTCAATCCGGACCGGCGGATCGTCCTGTCGGACAACGGCAACTTTCCCTCAGACCTCTACATGGCAGACGGGCTGCTGAAATCTCTGGGGCGTGACTATCAGCTGAAAGTCGTCGAGCCGGAAGCGGTGGAAGATGCCATCGATGCTTCCGTGGCCGCGATCCTGATTACGGAGGTGGACTACCGCACCGGCCGGCGGCACGACATGAAGCGCCTCACGGCCAGGGCCCATGCCGAAGGCGCCCTCGCCATCTGGGACCTTGCCCACTCCGCCGGCGCTGTCGATGTCGACCTCACCGGTGCGGATGTCGATTTCGCGGCCGGATGCACCTACAAGTATCTGAACGGCGGACCGGGCGCCCCGGCCTTCATCTATGTCGCCCCGCGCCATGCCGAGCGCGTGCGGCCAAGCCTTTCGGGCTGGATGGGGCATGAAGCGCCCTTCGCCTTCGATCTGGATTATCGGCCGGCCCCCGGCATAGAGCGCATGCGCGTCGGGACTCCGCCAGTGATCGCCCTTGCTGCCCTCGAGGCGGCGCTGGACGTCTGGGAAGACGTGGACATGAAGGACGTACGGCAACGTTCCATCGAACTGACCGAGCGCTTCATCGCCGCGGTTGAAAGGGATTGTCCCGGCCTGGTGCTCGGCAGCCCGCGTGACCCGGCCATGCGCGGCAGCCAGGTTTCATTCCATCACCCCCACGCATATGCCGTCATGCAGGCCCTGATCGCCCGCGGCGTCATCGGTGACTTCCGGGCCCCCGACGTGATGCGGTTCGGCTTCACGCCTCTGTTCATCGGCGAGGCCGAGGTGGACGCCGCGGTCGCTACGCTGGCTTCCGTCCTCGCCGACGGCTCGTGGGACAGGCCGGAATTTCACCGCAGGGCAGCCGTGACATGAGCAAGCCATATGATCCCGCCGACGAGGGTGCGGAAATGACCTTCGACGGCAAGATGTCCTACGGTGACTATCTGAATCTGGACGCAATACTCGGCGCGCAGAAGCCTCTTTCCGGCGCCCATGACGAATTGCTGTTCATCATCCAACATCAGACGTCGGAGCTCTGGATGAAACTCGCCATCCATGAGATGACGTCGGCCGCGCGCGCCCTGCAGCGCGATGAGCTGCAGCCGGCCTTCAAGATGCTCACCCGCGTCGCCCGCATTTTCGAACAGCTGAACTCGGCCTGGGATGTCCTACGGACGATGACCCCCTCCGAATATAACGAACTGCGCCCCTCGCTGGGCCAGTCTTCGGGCTTCCAGTCATGGCAATACCGCGCCATTGAATACCTTGCCGGCAACCGTAACCTTGCAATGCTTCGGCCCCACGCGCACCGGCCGGACATTACAGAGCGCCTGCGATCGATCCTTTCGCAGAAGTCCATTTATGACGAGGCCATTGCCCTGCTCGCCCGCAACGGATTCGACGTGGGCGACGAGCCTCGTGCCGACCTTGCCCGGCCCCGGGAGGAGAACCCCAATGTGCGGGAAGCCTGGAGGCAGGTCTACGCAGAGCCGCAAAAGCATTGGCCGCTCTACGAACTGGCGGAGAAGCTCGTCGATTTCGAGGATTATTTCCGCCGCTGGCGCTTCAATCATGTAACTACGGTCGAACGGATCATCGGCTTCAAGCGTGGGACAGGTGGGACGGGCGGCGTTTCCTACCTGCGCCGGATGCTGGACGTCGTGCTGTTTCCCGAACTCTGGCACGTCAGGACCGAACTGTGACCGACGCGGGCGAAACCCGGCGCGTGGTGGTCGGAATATCCGGCGCCTCGGGCGTCATTTATGGCATACGGCTCCTTGAGGCGCTGAGAGACTGCGGCATCGAAACCCATCTCGTCATGTCCCGCTCTGCCGAGATCACCCTGGCGCATGAGACGGACTACAAGGTGGCGCAGGTGCGCGCGCTTGCCGACCGCTGGTATCAGCAGGCCGATATTGGGGCCGCCATCGCATCGGGCTCATTCCGGACCATGGGCATGGTCGTGGCGCCCTGCTCGGTCCGATCCATGTCCGAGATCGCGACGGGCGTGACCTCTGGCCTGCTTACGCGTGCGGCGGATGTCGTGCTGAAGGAAAGGCGCCGCCTGGTGCTCATGGTGCGCGAGACGCCATTTCATCTGGGCCACTTGCGGACCATGGCCCAACTGGCCGAGATGGGCGCGATCATTGCGCCCCCACTGCCTGCCTTCTATCCGCGGCCAAAGGAACTGGAAGACCTCATCGACCATTCCATCGGCCGCGTACTGGACCTGCTGGGGATAAACAACGACCTGGCCCACCGCTGGAAGGAATAGCGACCCCAGGTCTGCACCTGGCAATTTTCGATGCGCGCCGCGGCCTGCCGCCCCAGCGACCCTCCCCGCCTATTCGGCGGGTGAGGGCTTCTTGCGGAACATGTTCGCCAGATTGTCCCAGAGTTCGATCTTGACGCCCTGGCGCTTCATGATGATGCCCTGCTGGATGATCGAAAGCAGGTTGTTCCAGGCCCAGTAAATGACAAGCCCGGCCGGGAAGGACCCCATCATGAAGGTGAAGACCACCGGCATCCAGTTGAAGATCATTGCCTGGGTCGGGTCGGGGGGCGCCGGGTTCATCCGCATCTGGAGGAACATGGTAAGGCCCATGATGACGGCCCAGACGCCGAGATGCGGCAGGAAGGCCGGCGGAGCGAAGGGCAGGAGCCCGAACAGATTGAAGATGGAGGTCGGATCGGGCGCCGCCAGATCGTGAATCCAGCCGAAGAACGGCGCGTGGCGCATTTCGATGGTGATGTAGAGCACCTTGTACAGCGCGAAGAAGACGGGGATCTGCAGGAGCACGGGCCAGCAGCCCGCGACGGGATTGATCTTCTCCGTCTTGTAGAGCTCCATCATGGCCTTCTGCTGCGCCATCTTGTCGTCCGCGTATTTTTCGCGGATCTCCATCATCTTGGGCTGCACCTTCTTCATGTTCGCCATGGACTTGTAGGATTTGTTGGCGAGCGGGAAGAAGGCCGCCTTCACCACGACGGTGGTGGCGAGAATGGCCAGGCCGAAATTGCCCAGAAACTTGTAGAGCGTGTCGATCAGCCAGAACATCGGCTTGGTGATGAAGTAGAACCAACCCCAGTCGATCAGCAGATCGAAGCGGCGAATGCCGCGATCCTGCTCATAGCTGTTGATGGTACCCACTTCCTTCGCGCCGGCGAATATCTCCGACTCCAGCGTCGCCGTCTGGCCGGCGGAAACCGTTACCGGATCCCTCAGGAAATCCGACTGATAGCGCGGGCGGCCGTCCTCAAAATAGGCAAAACGAGGCTGGAACGGGTGCCCGCCCGTGGGCACCAGCGCGACCGCCCAGTACTTGTCGGTTATGCCGAGCCAGCCATCTGTGGACTTGCCAGGCGTATACTGCTTGTCGTCCTCGATCGAGGAATAGCTGATCTCCTGCAGGCCCTCGGTGCCGGTGACGCCAATCAGCCCTTCATGCAGCACGTAGCCTGCCGCCACTTCCGGCTTGTCGAAGCGGGTGACGCGGCCATAGTTGGACAGCGTAACTGGAGCCGATCCGGTATTCTCCACCGTGTCCGAAATGTTGAACATGTAGTGGTCATCCACCGAGATGGTTCGCTTGAAGACCAGCCCCTTTTCGTTGGTATAGGTCAGCGTCACCGGTGTGTCGGGCGTCAGCGTGGGGTTGCCCTCGACGCTCCAGACCGTTCCAGGACCAGGCAAAGTGCCTGCATCGGCACCGCCAACGAAACCGATCTCAGCATAATAGCCGGTGGGCAGCGCGGCCGGGTTGAGCAGTTCTATCTCTGGCGAATCCTTCTCCACGGCCACGCGGTAGTGCTTGAGCTTGAGGTCGTCGAGGCGACCACCGGTGAGATTGATCGAGCCATGGAGGCTCGGCGTGTCGATCTTCACGCGCCCGGTCGTGGCCAGCAACTGCTCACGATCCGCAGTCGTTGCGCCCTCCACCCCCGGCGTGGAAGGGATCGCTCCCTGTCCGGCCGGAGCCTGGATTTCACCGGCGGTGCCTTCCGCCGCCTTGTTCTGCTCCCGTGCCGCCTCGATCCGGGCAGCCTCGCGCTGCGCCTCGATGCGCGGGTTCATGTAGAACACCTGCCACAAGGTGAGGATCAGGACCGATAGCGCGATCGTGATGAAGAAGTTGCGGTTATTTTCCATCGGGAGCCTTGACTCGTTCTGCGCCTATTTTGCGCGAAGGCGGCGTGAAAGTTCGGCCTTGAGCTGGGCGAACGGCGCCGCCAGTACATCCTCGCGTCCGACAATGACATAGTCATGGCCGACAGACATGTCAGCGGCCGCATGCACGCGCACCGCTTCCCTGAGCCTGCGGCGCACGCGGTTGCGAACGACTGCGTTGCCCACTTTCCTGGTCACGGTATAGCCGACGCGCGGCGCGCCATCATCGCCCCTGTCCAGTGCCTCCAGCAGGAAAAACCGCCCGCGGCGCCTTTCACCGCGCCGGACGGCCAGGAATTCTGCACGCTTGCGAAGCCGTGCCGGAGCCTGCCCCATGGGTCTGGCCGCAGGCGACGGCAAATCAGGCGCTGAGCCGCTTGCGGCCCCGGTTGCGGCGGGCCGCGATCACGGAGCGGCCGCCCTTGGTGGCCATGCGGGCGCGAAAGCCATGACGACGCTTGCGGACGAGCTTGGACGGTTGATAGGTGCGCTTCATTTATTTGATACCGCGGCGTGCGGCCCTTCTTGAGACTGCTGTAAATGCAGGAGCTGTGCCCGGTCTGACTTGGCGCAAGATACCCGGCGCCTGGACCAGCGGTCCGAGCGTTTGCGGGCTTATAGTGGCAAGGTCCATTCAAGTCAATCAAAGGCCCCGGCTGCAATTTGGCAAAGCGCTGTCGATCAAATAGTCTTGGCCCCGGAGTGGACCATGGATAGCGCATGAGCGAAACATCATCCGAGGACAGGCATTCCCGATCGGCGGACTTCCGCGGAGTGCCGCTGGCGCGCGGGCTGACGGCCAAGCTGATCCTGCTCACGATTGTCTTCGTGCTGCTGGCAGAAGTTCTGATCTTCCTCCCCTTTATTGCCAGCTACCGGCTGAGCTGGCTACAGGAGCGGCTCGGCACCGCCGCGGCCGTTTCCGTCGTACTCATCCAGGGTGACCCGCAA